>JBAUOI010000436.1:0-5515 GCA_049579665.1 Methyloceanibacter sp. | reverse complement strand
CCCGAAGGCGTCTATGACGAGTTCTCCGCGAGATTCCCTTACGAGGAGACCGAGGACCAGGAGGCGAGCATCGGCGCCGTGCTCGGCGATCTTGCCAGCGGCAGGCCGATGGACCGGCTGATCTGCGGCGATGTCGGCTTCGGCAAAACCGAGGTGGCGCTCAGGGCGAGCCTGATCGCGGTGCTCGCCGGCAAGCAGGCCGCCGTGGTGGTGCCGACCACGCTGCTTGCCCGCCAGCATTTCCACACCTTCACCGAGCGCTTCCGCGGCTTCCCGGTGAAAGTCGCGCAAGCCTCGCGTCTCATCACCCCCAAGGAGCGTGCCGAGGTGAAGGCGGGGATCAAGTCCGGCGATATCGACATCGTCATCGGCACCCATGCGCTGCTCGCCAAGGGCATCGAGTTCGCCGATCTCGGGCTGCTGATCGTCGACGAAGAGCAGCATTTCGGCGTGCAGCACAAGGAGCGGCTGAAGCAGCTCCGCGAGGACGTGCATGTGCTGACGCTGACCGCGACGCCGATCCCGCGCACGCTGCAATTGGCGCTCTCGGGCGTGCGCGAGATGTCGCTGATCTCCACCCCGCCGGTCGACCGGCTCGCCGTGCGCACTTATGTGATGCCGTTCGATCCCGTGATCCTGCGCGAGGCCCTGCTGCGCGAGCGCTTCCGCGGCGGGCAGACCTTTTTCGTGGTGCCGCGCATCTCCGACCTCGACGATGCCGCCGCCTTCCTCAAGGAGCATGCGCCGGAGCTGAAGGTCGCGCACGCCCACGGCCAGATGGGGTCGCGCGAGCTCGACCAGGTGATGAACGCCTTTTACGACCGGCAATATGACGTGCTGCTCTCGACCTCGATCGTCGAGTCGGGTTTGGATATCCCGTCCGCCAATACGCTGATCGTCTACCGCGCCGATATGTTCGGCCTCGCCCAGCTCTATCAATTGAGGGGCAGGGTGGGGCGGTCGAAGATCAGGGCTTATGCCTATTTCACCATTCCCGCCGATGCACGGCTCACTCCAGCCGCCGAGAAGCGCCTCAAGGTGCTGCAATCGCTGGACACGCTGGGCGCGGGCTTCGTGCTGGCGAGCCACGATCTCGACATCAGAGGCGCCGGCAATCTGCTCGGCGAGGAGCAGTCCGGCCACATCCGGGAAGTGGGCTACGAGCTTTACCAGTCGATGCTCGAGGAAGCGGTCGCCGCGCTCAGGGGCGGCGACGGCGTGGTCGAGGACCAGTGGTCGCCGCGCATCAATCTCGGCACCTCCGTGCTCATTCCGGAGGAATATGTGCCCGACCTGCAGGTGCGGCTCGGGCTGTATCGCCGGCTGTCGGGTGTCGAGAGCCATGAGGCGATCGAGGCGTTTGCCGCCGAGCTGATCGACCGCTTCGGCCCGCTGCCGCAGGAGGTGCGCCATCTGCTCGACATCGTCGAGATCAAGGGGCTGTGCCGCCAGGCGGGCATCGAGCAGATCGACGCCGGGCCGAAAGGCGCTGTCATCGCCTTCCGCAACAAGAGCTTCGCCAATCCCGAAGGGCTGATCGACTTCATCCGCAAGGAGGGTAAGCAGGTGAAGCTCCAGCCCGACCACCGGCTGATCTATTACGCCAATTGGGAAACGCCCGAGGAGCGGCTCGCCGGCGCGGGCGAATTGCTGAAGCGGCTGGTCAAGATCGCCGGCGCCGTGAAGCAGGCGGCCTAGACTAAACCTGCAGCAAAATCTGCTCGCGCAGCACGCGGCCTTCGCCATCGCGCGGGATCTGCTTCACCATGAGCAGCCTGTCGGGAAACTTGTAGGGCGCGATCCCTTTCTCAGTGAGAAAACGGTGCAGCGCCTCGAGCGCGATCGGCTCGCTTGGTTTCGGCACGATTGCCGCGAAGATGCGCTCGCCGATGACAGGATCGGACAGGACGAAACAGGCGGCATCGAAATAGCCGGGGAAGCTCTGATAAAGCTGGTCGAGCTCGTTAGCGGCGACGGCGAAACCGCCGTGATGCAACAGATCGGCATCGCGCTTGACCCGCAAGCGGCCGCTCTCGCCGATCTCAGCCTCGGCACGAAGGCCGGTCGAGACGAAGCCCTCTGCATCGCCGGAAAGCAGTCCCATGGCGCGTGGCACCAGCGGCCCCCGCAACATAAGCTCGTCGTCCTCGCCCGAGCGTGCTCTGCCGAGCTTGGTCTCGATAAAGACGGTCGTCCCGTCGTCCTCGAAATCGATCCGTCCGACGGGAAGCGAGGTCAGCGCTGCGCGCGTCTCGCGCTTGAGCACGAGGCTCGCGAGATCGCCGAGCGGATACACATCGAACAGAAGCGGCGTCGCGCCGTAGAGGGGTGGCGGCGCGGATGCGGCAAGCTCCGGCATCGACCACACGGCGCCGAGCCGCCGCAACCGGCACGAGGGTTGGCGCAGCACGCCGTCCTTGACCAGCTCGGCGAGGATGGGCGGAGGCACCGCCGTCATCGTCGCTCCGCTATCGAGCAGCTGCCGGACGAAAGGCTGATAATCGAACGGCGTGTGCTGAACCAGCGTGCCGCCGCCGACCAGCCACGCCATCAGCCCGAGCGAAAGCCCCACGGGGCCGGTCAAGGGATAGGGATTGAGGATCACGTCGCGACTATCGAGCGAGAGCGACAGCACGGTCATCGCACCTTGGGCGAACAGCTCGTCCTCGCGCCGAGCAACCGCCACGAGCGGCGCGCCGGCCCGCGCCGTGAAGGTGATCATGGTGGGCGAGAGACGCGGCGGCGACTCCATGAGGCGCTCGCGGCCGGTCTGCCCCGCGGCAATCGCCGCATCGAGCGAGGCGACGCCGTCCGGCAGATCGCGGCCGAAGCCGAGCACGAAACGTACCGACATCTGCGAGGCGGCGACGGCGCAAAGCGTCTCGGCGCGCTTCTCGCCGACGAAGGACGCCACGCCGATCAGGGCTTTCGGCGCGACCTGTTCACAGACCTTGGCGATCTCTTCTGCCCGCCACAGCATCGGCACGGCGGCGACCGTCAGGCCCGCGCGCCAGGCGCCAAGCAGCGTCAGCGGCGCCAGGGCGAGATTGGGAAGCTGCGCCGCGATCGTGTCGCCGGGCTCGAGCCCAAGCTCGATGAAGAAGGCGGCGAGCGCATCGACCGTGGCATCGGCATCGCGATAGGTGAGGGTCTTCGGCACGCCGAAACCAAGCGCCTCCAGATTGGGCGGGTCGCTAAGCGCGGTAACGCCGGGCCTCTGGCTCGCGTGACGTCGCAACAATCCGTCTGCCGTCAGCGGCGCGCCAATCTGCTTCCTCTCGATCGCTTCGGCGTGCAGCGTCATGGTCGATCAGGGCTGTTGTCCCGGTTGCTTGCCGCGCCGGCCTCAGGCTCGAGCCACCAGGAATCGATCTGATAGCCGTAGAGCGGCGTCTTCTCGGGGCGCTTCAGGTCGCGCCAATGCGCAATCCACTGGCGCGGCAAATAGAACAGCGGAATGACGTAGTCGCCGGACAGCAGCACCCGGTCGAGCGCGCGCGTTGCCGAGACGAAGCCATCGCGGTCCTGCGCCTTGAGCAACGCCTCGATCATGGCATCCACCGCCGGGCTCTTGATGCCCGGATAATTGAACGAGCCTTCGGTCACCGCAGCTTCGCTCCCCCACCGAAACGACTGCTCATTCCCTGGCGACAGCGACACCGGCCAGTAATATTGGATCATGTCGAAGTCGTAGGTTTGCTTGCGCCGCTGATATTGGGCCGAATCAACTTGACGGATTTTGGTCTCGATTCCTACCTGTTTCAAAGCCCTGGCATAGGTGAGCAGCAGCCGCTCCTGGGCGCGCGTGGCGGCGAGGATCTCGATCGCCACCGGCTCGCCGGTCGCGGCGTTGATGAGCTTGCCGTCGCTCAAGCGATAACCCGCCGCTTCGAGCAGCTGGAGCGCTTCGCGACGTCCTTCGCGGTTCTCGCCGGAGCCGTCGCTCGCGGGAAAGGCGAAGCTTCCATCCATGATTGAGGATCTCACCACATCGGCGAAGGGAGCGAGCAGCTCGCGCTCTGCCGCGTCGGCAGGCTTCCCATGCGAGCTGAGCTCCGAGCGGGCGAAATAGCTCTCCGTGCGCGCATACTGCCCGTGATAGAGGGTGCGGTTCACCCATTCGAAATCGAACAACCTGATCAGCGCCTGGCGCACGCGCGGGTCGGCGAACAACGGCCGCCGCGTGTTGAACACGAGCGCCGACATGCCGGCCGGCGTGTCGACCGGCAATTCCTCCTTCAGCACGCGCCCATCCTTGACCGCGGGGAACTCGTAGCCTTCCGTCCAGCGCGTTGGATCGTCCTCGTTGCGCAGGCGGACCAGGCCAGATTTGAAACTCTCGAACAGCGAGCCGCCGTCGCGATAATAGTCGAAGCGGATCTCGTCGAAATTGTAGAGCCCGCGATTGACCGGAAGCTCGCGGCCCCAGTAGTTGGGATCGCGCTGATAGGTGAGGCTCTTGCCGGGATCGACCTTGGTGAGCGTGTAGGGACCGCTGCCGATCGGCGGCACCAGAGTCGTCTTCTCGAATTGCTCGGGATCGATGCGATGCTTCGGCAAGATCGGCATCAGCCCAATGATCAGCGGCATCTCGCGGTCGCCGCTCGCGTCGAAGGTGAATTTGACTTTGCGCTCGCCGGTCTGCTCCACCTTGGCGACCTTCTTGTAATAGGAACGGTGATTGGGACGGCCGTGATCGCGCAACAGCGCATGCGAGAAGATCACGTCATCGACGGTGATCGGCGTCCCATCCGAGAATTTCGCCTCCGGGCGCAAGGTGAACTCGACGAAACTGCGGTCGTCGGGCGTCTCGACGCTCTCGGCGATCAGGCCATAAAGCGTGAAGGGCTCGTCATTGGCGCGGGCGAGCAGGCTTTCGTAGAGATAGTCGCGCAAGCCTTCGCCGGGGTTGCCCTTGACGATCAAGGGATTGAGGCTGTCGTAGGAGCCTTGCACGCCGAACACGACGCGCCCGCCCTTGCGAGCGTCGGGGTTGACGTAGGGAAACTGGGCAAAATCCGCTGGCTCCTGCGGCGCGCCATGCATGGCAAGCCCGTGTTGCGGTTCTGCCACGGCGCCGCCGGATAGGAGCAAGGCGAGGCTCAAGACGAGCGATGAAATAGGGGCTTTCAACAGGGGGGGCGCGTGGCTATAGATGCTTTCCGCATTGCAGCATGGTGCTAAGGGTAGCATCGCCTGGAACGCAATTGGCGCTATAATTGCGCCAGGTGGTAAGGGGGTGAGGCCACGCGGGGAGTGGCTAAAAAGTCATCCGCAGCAAGGCTCTCAGCCACGTCTACGCCTCATTTCGGGTATTGACCCTATCAACACGGGACGCGGGGCATGAGGTCATGCAACAGACCTGAACCAGCCCGCGAAAAGAGGAAAGGTCGATTGATGATCTGGTCCAGGGATCGTTGGAATACGCTGAGCCGGAATGGGGCTCGTTTGATGCTTTGCGCAGGCTCTGCCGCGCTCGCCTTGGCGCTGATGGCGCCCGAGGCGGTTGCCCAAC
>JBAUOI010000435.1:0-3591 GCA_049579665.1 Methyloceanibacter sp. | reverse complement strand
AGGGGAATTTAGGAGCGCCCCAAAGCCACGTCAAACCGGGATGCGGACGCGTGATATTAGTTTAGCGGTGCGAACTCGGGCTGGAGCGGCGCGGCGAACTCGTCGGGAGCGCCGAAATGCACGAAGTAGCGCGACTTGATCGCCTCGACCGGCATGATGATGAACACGTCGGTCGTGCCGAACTGGTGATCGATCACCGCGCCGTCGCCGACATAGGCGCCGACCCGCAAATAGCCCTTGATCAGCGGCGGCAGCGCTTTGAGCGCGGCGCGCGTGTTGATCGCTTCGTGCGGCATCATGTTCATGTCGACGCGCAGATGCTCATGCGCCCTGACGCGCCAACCCTCGGGGGCGAGCGCGTTGTGGTGGAGAAAGCTGAGCGCCTCGGCGTGCACCGAGGGGTCAGTTCCCTCGAAGCTCGCGCAGCCGATCATCACGTCGGCGCCATGCTCGCGGACATAGGTCCACACGCCCTGCCAGAGCAGCTCAAGGGTGCGCTTGTTGCGGTAGGGCTTGAGCACGCAAGAGCGGCCAAGCTCCATGAACTTGCAATCTGGCCTTGCCCTGAGCAGAGGCGCGATGTCGTATTCGCCTTGCGTGTAGAAGCCATCGTAGAGATCGGCCACCTGCTGGCGCAGCAACCGATAGGTGCCGACCACCTTCGAGCGCCGCCAGCGGCGCCCATCATTGGCATCGCCGCGGTCGATCACCAGCAGATGGTCGAAGATCGGGTCGAATTCGTCCTCGTCGCGCCGCGAAAGGATGGCGAGCGCGCCGGGCGTGGCCGACATCTCCTCGTAGAACACCTTGTAGCGAAGACGCTGCGCGCGCCTGATCTCGCTGTTCTTGCGGGCGAGGCGTACCTCGAGGGTGCCGAGCCGGCCATAGATCTTGGCGGGTTTGAAGCGCTTGCCGAAGCCGCCCACGGCGAACCGGCGCCGGCCTATGAAGGGCAGCCCGCCGCCCTGGCCCGGCTTGAACATCAATCCTGGAAACATGGCGGCACCGCGAAATCTGCCTGCAAAGCGTCCGGCAATTGGCTTCATCGGCATGATCGGCCCAATGGCTCTGGGCGGGAGCGGCCCCCGGGACTCCGCGGGCGACCAATGCAACTCCAACCCGCGGGCAATCCCGATTCGGCCACAACACTGGCCGGTTAGCAAACCAATTCGAACTCTATGTGACAGTCTGGGGAAAGCGCACAACTTCCGGGCGTTTTTCTCTCGCTTTTACGCGGCGCCGACGCCGGATTGCTTTTCGGCCACAGCCGGATGCTTCCAGCGGGCAAGCAACGCCGCGAGATCCGCCTTCTCGAACGGCTTTGCCAGATAATCGTCGAGACCGGCCTCAAGATAGGCGGCACGATCCTCGGCGAAGGCATTGGCCGTGAGCGCCACGATCGGCGGCCGCCCATGCGCCGGGGCGGCATCGTCCGGGTAGAGCGCCCTGATGCGCCGCGCCGCCTCGATCCCGTCCATGTCCGGCATGTGGATATCCATGAATATGAGGTCGAAGCCGCGACCATTGGTTTCGCCAAGCGCGGCGCTCGCCTTGACGATGGCCTCGGCGCCGTCGCGTACGCGCACGACGCGCGCGCCGGATTTCTCCAGAACCGTGCAGGCCAACAACGCATTGATGTCGTTGTCCTCGGCAAGGAGAATGGACAAGCCTTTCGCCGCCGCGCGCGAAGCACGGGTCCGCCGCCGGACTGACGTTGCGGCATCGATGCTCTTTGGTTGTGTCTCGTCGAGATCGCCGAACAGCTGGTTGAGCAGCGAGAAGGGTCGCACCGGGCGAACCAGATAGAAGTTGAAGTCCTCGGCGCGGAAGGAAGGGATGTCGCCACGCTCGGAAGGGTCGATGATCACGGCGGTACGCTGCTGCTGGCCGAGGCCGGGTGCTTTGCGGAGCAGACCGATGAGGCGCCCCGCCCCCGCCGCGACGCCGGCCCGATCTGTGAGCAGCGCGGTAAAGGGAACCCCGTTGGCCGCCGCTTCCGTGGCGATGCGCTCAGCGTCCTTCAGCGGCACGCGGGCGACCGAAGCTCCCATGGCGGCAAGTTGATCGCAAACCAGGCTCGCTTCCATATCGCCTTCGAGCACCAGCAGCACCTTCTCGCCGTCCGTCGGCTTCGGCCAAGACGCGCCAAGGCTCGCGGCCTGCGCCGGGACCGCGAACGGCAAATCAACGGTGAAGGTGGCGCCCGCGCCCGGCACGCTTATGACGCCGATGCGGCCGCCCATCTCATCGACCAGGCGCTTGGAGATGGCGAGACCGAGGCCCGTCCCGCTGTGCCGTCTCGCCGGTCCGTTCTCAGCCTGCTCGAACTCGGCGAAGATGCGCCCGATCGCCTCGGGCGGCACGCCGGGTCCGGTATCGCGCACGGCAAAGCGCAGCATGATCTCGGATTTCCCCTCGCGCGCCGCCCCATGGACTGGCTGAAGCGTGAGCGCAACTCCGCCTCGCTCGGTGAACTTGATGGCGTTGCCCATCAGGTTCATCAGGATCTGGCGCACGCGGATCTCATCGCCGATCACCGTCTGCGGCAGCTCGGGGATGGCGAGCCAGCCGATCTCCAGACCCTTGTCGCGGGCGCGCGGCGCCAGCAGCTCGACCACCCCTTGCGCGGCGCCGGCAATCTCGAACGGCGCGGGCCTGAGCTCGATCTTACCGGCTTCGATCTTGGAGAAATCGAGCACCTCGTCGATCAGCGAGAGCAGCGTCTTGGCCGAAAACGAGATGGCGCGGGCATAGGTGCCCTGCTCGGCGGACAGCTTGGTGTCGAGCAACAGCCCGGTCATGCCGAGGATGCCATTCATCGGCGTCCTGATCTCGTGGCTCATCGAGGCGAGGAAGCGCGATTTGGCCTTGCTCGCCTCCATTGCCTGGTCGCGCGCCTCTTGCAGCTGCAGCTCCGCCGCGCGTTGCTCGGTGATATCGCGGCCGACGCTTTGGATTTCGCTTGGGCGCCCTTGCGCATCGGCGGCGGCAAAATCCTCCCAGACGAACCAGCGCGGACCCATCTTTGTCGCGAGCTCGACGACGCGGCTTTGCCGCTCCGCGCCTTCCGGCAGCGGCGCCTCCGCCTCTCCGCTCGACAAGGGAAGTTTAAAGGTCTGGCCGAGCGCCGTCTCGCGGGTCAGCCCGAAGGTCCGGCAAAACGCATCATTGACGAAAGTGAGCCGGCGATCCCGATCGCGGCGGAGAATCACGTCGCCTTGGTGATCGAGCAGATCGCGGTAGCGCGCCTCGCGCTCGCGCACCTCCCATTGCAGATCCTTCAGGGACTCGAGGCTCTGATCGAGACGCTTGGCCAAGGCGGCGAGGCGCTCGTTGCCGCCCCTTTCCGGCCGCGCCGAGATCAGTGCCACCATGAGGGCGACGCCGGCCAGCAGCGGCAGGATCGCGATACCGTCACCATGGGCGAGGAAAGAGACCAGGATCAGAGCGGCGGCAAGAAATCCGAGCGCGGGCCGCAAGCCAATGCCGGTCAGCCGGTTGTCGCGGAGAGCGCGTAGAGCACGAGCAAGCTTGGCGCGGACGACAAGCTTGCGCCCCGCCGCGTCGTCAGGCGCGGCGCGCCGCTTGGCG
>JBAUOI010000434.1:0-5370 GCA_049579665.1 Methyloceanibacter sp. | reverse complement strand
GAGTTGGAGAAGGCGCTGGCACGCCTCAACGGCGACATCGATTGAAAATCGGTCTCTTGCCAGTTGTGTCCCATCGCGCCTAGCGTAGCGACGGGTTCAAGCAACCCCGCGACGTCTTGCGGGGACTAAAGCAAGTAGGAGGAGAAACGATGCGTAACGCGGACTTCACCCCAAGCGCAAAGGCACCGCCCATTTGCGCGTCGTTGAGGAACAGCGACTCCAATTGCGCTCGCACGAGTTTGCGCGCGGCATTAATGGGCGCCATCGCCCTGTTGTCGCTATCCGCAGTCGATTCCGCCAGCGCTCAGACGCCGAAGCAGCCCAATATCCTCTTCATCATGGGCGACGACATCGGGTGGTTCAATATCGGCGCCTATCATCAGGGCATCATGTCCGGTAAGACGCCGAACCTTGACCGGCTGGCGTCGCAAGGCATGCGCTTCACCGATTACTATGCCGAGGCAAGTTGCACAGCGGGACGTGCGAATTTCATCACTGGCGAACTTCCCATTCGCACCGGAATGACCACGGTCGGTCAAGCCGGGGCCGATGTCGGCTTGCCGGCGCAAGCACCGACGATTGCCACAGCGCTCAGGGCCATGGGTTACACCACGGGCCAGTTCGGCAAGAATCATCTCGGCGATTTGAACAAGTACCTTCCCTGCGTGCACGGCTTCGATGAGTTCTTCGGGTATTTGTACCACCTCGACGCGATGTCGGATCCGTACTGGTATTCCTATCCGACAGACCCCGCGATACGGAACGCGGTCGGTCCGCGCAATATCGTGCATTGCTGGGCGACCGACACGGACGATGCGACCGAGCAGCCGCGCTGGGGCAAGGTCGGCAAGCAAAAGATCGTCGATGAGGGGCCGTTGGCTCCAGGCCCCGGCACTGGACGCACGCCTTATGGTGGCGCCGACGAGGGAGTGGGCGATGCCAAATATGACATGACCACCTTCGACGAGGTGCTGGTCAACAAGTCGATCGACTTCATGAAGAAGGCCAAGGACTCAGGAAAGCCCTTCTTCTTGTGGCACAACACCACGCGTATGCATGTGTTTACGTTTCTAGCCGCGAAGTACAAGGCGATGATGAATCCCGAGACCAATTACGGGATGGAAGAAGCCGGTATGGCGCAGCTCGACGATTCCATCGGTGCGATCCTGAAGGGGCTCGACGATCTCGGCATCGCCGACAACACCATCGTTGTCTTCTCGACTGACAACGGCGCTGAGGTGTTCACTTGGCCGGACGGAGGCATGACTCCGTTCCGGGCTACCAAGGGCACCGTCTATGAAGGCGGCTTCCGCGTGCCCTGCATCATCCGCTGGCCCGGCAAGGTTCCGGCGGGCAAGGTCGAGAACAGCATCTTCTCCGGGCTCGATTGGTTCCCGACTTTTGTGGCGGCGGCAGGGAACCCGAACATTGTCGATGAGCTGAAAGCCGGCAAGGACCTCGGCGGCACGAACTACAAGGTGCATCTCGACGGCTACGACCAGACCGATCTGCTTACCGGCAAGGGTCCATCGAAGCGACATGAGATCTGGTACTTCGCCGAATCCAATCTCGGCGGCCTCCGTCTCGATGAGTTCAAGTATCGCTTCATCGATCAGCCGGAGGGCTGGCCGGGGCCGAAGGTTCCGATCAACATGCCGATCCTGGAAAACATCAAGCAGGATCCCTTCGAGCGCCTGCCGGTTTCGAACGTGCTCGAAGGTTCTCCAGCCTACTTCAATGACTTCTACGCTCGCGAATTCTGGCGCTTCGTCTACGTGCAGCAGAAGGTCGGAGAACTGGCACAGACGGCGATCGAGTTCCCGCCGATGCAGAAAGGTGCGTCGTTCAATTTGCAGGCGGTGAAGGAGCAAATCGAGGCCGCGATCGCAAAACATCCTGGCGATTAGCTTGCAAGGCATTGCGGGCGCCCATCGCGGGCGCCCGCTATGTTTGCAGACACGAGGATTCTCCCGATGACCATGCACTGGATGAAGCGCCTTGCATTCGCGGGCGCATTGCTGGCGCTCTGCATCGCGACGGACGCGCGTGCCGCGGATGACCCGCTACTGTCGTGGAACGATGGCGCGACCAAGCAGAGCATCATCGACTTCGTCACCAAGGTGACCAAGGAGGGCGGCCCCGACTATGTGAAGCCGGAAGAGCGCGTCGCCACCTTCGACAATGACGGCACGCTCTGGATCGAGCAGCCGATGTACAACCAATTCGTCTTCGCGCTCGATGAGGTTAAGAAGCAAGCTAATCAGCACCCCGAATGGAAGGACAAGGAGCCGTTCAAGTCGGTGCTCACCGGCGACATGAAGGCCGTGGCCGCCATGGGCGAGAAAGGCATGCTGGAGATCGTCGCCGCGACGCATTCCGGCATGACCACGGTCGACTTCAACAACTCGGTCAAGCAATGGCTCGAAACGGCCAAGCACCCGCGCTTCAAGGTGCTCTATACCGATCTGGTCTACCAGCCGATGCTGGAGCTGCTCGCTTATCTCCGCGCCAACGACTTCAAGACCTTCATCGTCTCTGGGGGCGGGGTGGAGTTCATGCGCGTCTTCACGGAGAAAAGCTATGGCGTTCCGCCGGAGCGGGTGGTCGGTTCTGCGGGCGTCACCCAGTACCAGCTCTGGGACGCGAGCCCGGTGCTGGTGAAGCAGCCCAAGGTGTTGTTCATCGATGACGGGCCGGGCAAGCCGGAAGGCATTAATCACTTCATCGGGCGGCAGCCGATCTTCGCCTTCGGCAATTCCGACGGCGACAAGGAGATGCTGGAGTGGACCGCGTTCTGCCAGCGCCTCTGCTTCATGGGGTTGGTGCATCACACCGACGCGGTGCGCGAATATGCCTATGACCGTGATTCCGACGTCGGCAAGCTCGACAAGGCGCTCGACGAGGCAACGGCCAAAGGCTGGACCGTGGTTGACATGAAGAACGACTGGAAGACGATCTTCCCCGCGGCGAAGGCGCCCTAGGGCGAGTAGCCGCATGAGTATCGCGCGTAAGGTTAAGCGGGCCGGCGGTTCCAAGGCCAAAGTCAAGTCTGGCGCTGAGATGGTGTTTATTCCCAGCGGCGAGTTCACCATGGGATCGGACGACCATTATGCCGAGGAGAAGCCGGCGCATCGCGTCAAGGTCGACAGCTTCTGGATCGACACGACGCCGGTGACGAATGCGGCGTTCCGGCGCTTCGTCAAAGACACGGGTCATGTCACCTTCGCCGAGATCGCGCCCGACCCCAAGGATTATCCCGGCGCGCTGCCGCATATGCTGCGCGAGGGCTCGCTCGTCTTCGTCAAGTCCAAGGGCCCTGTGGATCTCAAGAACTGGTCGAATTGGTGGACCTTCGGCTTCGGTGCGGATTGGCGTCACCCTTACGGTCCGGGGAGCTCAAACAAGGGCCTCGACGACCACCCTGTCGTGCACATCTCCTATCGCGACGCCGAGGCTTACGCGAAATGGGCGGGCAAGGAGCTGCCGACCGAGGCCGAGTGGGAGTTTGCAGCGCGGGGAGGGCTCGATGGCGCGGAGTTTGCCTGGGGCAGCGAACTCGTGCCGGGCGGCAAATACATGGCCAACACCTGGCAGGGCGAGTTTCCCTGGCAGAATCTGTTGAGCGACGGCTACGAGACGACGTCGCCGGTCGGCACCTACCCGCCGAACGGCTACGGTCTCTACGACATGATCGGCAATGTGTGGGAATGGACGACGGACTGGTATTCGCAGAAGCATACCGCCGATGCGAAGAAGGCCTGCTGCATCCCGCAGAACCCTCGCGGTGGACCCGAGGCGCAGAGCTACGATCCCTGCCAGCCCAATATCAAGATTCCGCGGAAAGTGATCAAAGGCGGCTCGTTCCTCTGCGCGCCGAGTTATTGCCGCCGCTATCGCCCTGCCGCGCGCCACGCCGAGCCGATCGACACCTCGACCTGCCATCTCGGCTTCCGCTGCATCAAACGCGAAAGGACGGGTTGAATAGGCTTCGTGATGCCGTAATTGGAAAGTCTTGTAACTGAATAAGGCCCTAACCCGGAAGGTAGCCATGCGTAACTTGCCTGTAATCCTCCTAGCGGTTTTCATATTCGCTGCAGCGCAGCCCCTCTACGCGCAGGAGCAGCCCGCGGGGGACAACCAACCGCAGCAGCAATTGCTCGATGCAGGCCAACTCGATCAGCTCGTCGCGCCGATAGCGCTTTATCCAGACCCGCTTCTCGCGCAAGTGCTCATGGCTTCGACTTATCCTCTTGAGGTTGTACAAGCCGATCGCTTCACGAAAGAAAACAAGAAGCTCAAAGATGAGAAGCTGAAAGAAGCCCTGGACAAGCAGGATTGGGACCCCAGCGTGAAGGAACTTGTGTCGACGCCGACGGTGCTGGCGACGATGAGTGACAAGCTCGACTGGACCCAGAAGCTTGGCGATGCGGTGCTTGCCCAACAGGCCGATGTGATGGACGCCATTCAGCGTCTGCGCGCCAAAGCGCAAGCCAACGGCAAACTGGAAACCACCAAGCAGCAGACGGTGACGGTCAAGCAGGAAGCTAACCAGCAGGTAATCGAGATCGAGCCCGCGTCACCCGATGTCGTCTACGTGCCCTACTACGATCCGGCCGTGGTTTACGGCGAGTGGTCATATCCGGACTATCCGCCTTATTACTATCCTCCGCCGTCGGGCTACATTGTCGGCGGCGCGATTGCGACCGGGCTCGCCTGGGGCGCAGCCTACGCCGTCGGCCGAGAGATCTGGAACGATATTGATTGGAATCACGGTGACATCGATATCGATGTCGATCGCAATATCGACATCGACCGGAACGTCGATATTGATCGGAAGAAATGGGAACACGATTCCCATCACAGGCGCGGCGTCAAATATGACAACGACGCGGTGAGGAACAAATTCGCCAAAGCAGATACGCGGCCAGCAGATCGTAAGCTCGATTATCGCGGGCGGAGCGGGGAGCAGGTGTTGAAGCCCGACAACAAGCCCGCAGGAGGCGGGCTCAAGCCGGACGGAGGTTTCAAGCCGGGGGACGACAAGCGTCCCGACCTTGGGGGCAAGGGTGGGAGACCGGATGTCGGTCAAATCCAATCGGGACTGAAGCAGAAAGGTACGGGCAAGCAGGCGAACCTGCCTAGCCAGAAGCCTGATCTCGGCAAGGCTAAGTCCAAGGCAAAGCCCGGCGGAGGCAATGCTTTCGATATCGGCGACGGCCCCAAGGCGAAAGACTTTGCCAAGCGCGGGCAGGCGAGCCTCGGGAATCGCGGCCAAGCGGACTTCAAACGGCCGAGCGGGGCAAGTCCCAAGGCATTCAAGGGCGGCGGCGGTGGTGGCCGTCCGAGCGCGGGAGGCGGTGGGCGCGGTGG
>JBAUOI010000433.1:0-2836 GCA_049579665.1 Methyloceanibacter sp. | reverse complement strand
GAGCTCGAAAATGTCCTTGCCGAGCGCGTCGGCGAGCGCGGCCAGCTTCTTCTCCACCGGCCAACTCGGATCGATCTTGCCGCGGGCCGGAGCGCTCGCCACGAATTTCTCCATGTAGAAGGCGGGGCCCGGGTTCAGCATGGCGCCACGCGGCGCCACGGCGAGCACGGCAAGCGCATTGGTCTGACCGCGCACGAGATAGCTCGTGCCCTCCACCGGGTCGACGGCGATATCGGCCTTGAACACGGCGCCCGGGCGGCCGAGCCGCTCCCCGCGCTGAGGCTGCGGCGCCTCCCCTTTCGTCGCCTCGCCGATCGCCACCACTGCATCGATGGCGACATCGGCAAGGGCGGCCCGCATGGCCTCGAGCGCGGCGCGGCCGCCATCCTGGCTGTCGCCGCGGCCGATCCAGCTGAAGGCAGCGATGGCCGCGCGCTCGGTCACACGGCGCAAGGAAAAGACAAGCTCCGGATTTGCCGGACTTGTGGGCATGGGGCGCTCCTTAACGGCAGTCCCGGCCGGGTCCAGCCGGGGGTAGAGGCTACACACTATACCTTATGGTTCGAGACAGACCTACCTTTCAAGGGCTTAGGGATAATTGCCTGCGATTTCGATTCAACGGGCGGTCCGCCTCGGATCAAGCCCATCGCGCAAAGCGTCGCCAAGCACATTGATGGAGATCAGAACAACAATGAGCACCAGCCCCGGAATGACCGTAACCCACCAGGCGCCGGCGAACATCAGATCGTAGCCCGAGCGGATCAGGGTGCCGAGCGACGGCTTGGTGACCGGCATGCCGAGGCCCAAAAAAGAGAGCGCCGCTTCGGCCATGATGGCGCCGGCGACTTGCGTGGTCGCCACGACGATCAACGGCGAAAGGATATTGGGGAGGATATGGCGTCCCATAATGGCGAAGTTGGTGGCGCCAAGCGCCCGGCCGGCACGCACATAATCCTTGGCGGCCTCGACTTGGGTGGCCGCCCGCGCCGTACGGGCGAAATAGGGCCATTCCGCAAGGCCGATGACGATCATGAGCAGCGGCACGGCGTAGCGGCTCAAGCTCTCGCCGCCGAGACCGGCGCGGAACAGGGCGAGCGCGATGATCGCCACCATCAGGGTCGAGAGCGAGAGCTGGATGTCGGCGGCGCGGCTGACGATGGTATCCGCCCGCCCCCCGGTGTAGCCGGCCAAAAGCCCGAGTGGCACGCCGATTGCCGCTTGGATCAGCACCGCAAGCACGCCCACGGTGAGGGAGATGCGCGCGCCATAAAGGATGGCGCTCAACAGGTCGCGGCCTTGCGCGTCGGTGCCGAGCAGGAACCGGGGATCGCCGCCTTCGAGCCAGACCGGCGGAAGGCTCGCATCCAGCACGTCGAAGGACGCTAGATCGAACGAGTCTTGCGGGGCGATCAGTGGCGCCAGCAAAGCGAGAAACGCGATCATGCCAAGCAGAAGGGAGGCTAGCGCCGCGCCCGGCTGCTCGGCGGCGAAGGAGAGGAGAGCACGCGGGCTGGCGCGCAGGGTTTCGGCGATCATCGCGTGCCTTCGAGGCTGATACGGGGATCGAGCGTGAGGCTCACGATATCGACGAGCGTATTGGTGACGACGAACAAGAGCCCGACAAAGACGAGATAGGTGGTGATCAAGGGGATGTCGGCGCGGGTCACCGCCTCGAGGAAGAGAAAGCCCATGCCCGGCCATTGGAACACCGTCTCGGTCAGCAGCGTGTAGGCGACAAGCGTGCCGATCTGGAGCCCGCCCACGGCCGCGAGCGGCAGCAGCGCGTTGCGCAAAGCATGGTTGAGCCACACGCGCGGCGGCGAGGCGCCTTTGGCGCGCGCGGTGCGGACATAATCGTTGCCGAGCTCATCCAGCATGGCGCCGCGCACCAGCCTAATGAAGAGCGGCAGCATGATCGAGGAGAGGGTCAGCGCCGGCAGGACGAGGTGCTTGAGCCCGTCTTTGGTGAGCAGGCCGGTTTCCCAAAAACCAAGGCGGATCGTCTCGCCGCGACCGAAAGCCGGAAGCCAGCCGAGCCAAACCGAGAAGATGGTGATGAGGAAGATGCCGGTAAGAAACACCGGGATCGAAATGCCGAGCACGCTCAAGCCGAGAACCAGTCTCGCGCCGAGCGCACGCGGGCGGACCGCGCAATAGATGCCCCCCGGCACCGAGAAGAGCAGCACGATCAGGCTGGCGCCGAGCACAAGCTCGAAGCTTGCGGGAAATTTCGCCAACACGATCTCGAGTGTCGGCCGCTTGTAAATGAACGAGGTGCCGAGGTCGCCTTGCACCGCGCCGCCGAGATAGCGCGCGAGCTGCACGGGCCAAGACGCATCGAGGCCAAGCTCGTGGATCAACTTGGCGCGTTCGGCTTCTGGGACCGCCTCGCCCATGATCTCGCGCAAGGGATCGCCCAGGGCCGAGCGCACGGCAAAGGCGACAATCAGGATCGCCAGCATGACGAGCGCGGCCTGCATGAGGCGGCGCACAAAAAAGGCGAAGCCGGCGGCGATGGCTTTCATCGGGCCAAGTGTATAGTGAACTGGGAAAGCTAGGGTACCGCCGGCGCTTTGGTGGGCGATATCATTCGTTCGTCGGCGGGAGAGGCAAATGACAGGCCAGATCATCACTTGTCCGAGCTGCGGCCAAAAGCTCAGGGTTCCTCTTAACCCTCCACCGAACGCGAAATGGAAGTGCCCCAAAAGCGGTAGCGCGTTGCTGCCTCGGCCTATACCGGCAATGCCGGCCTCCCCGGCGGCCGGTCCTGCCGCCCCAGCAGCTGGTGGCCCGGCCCCAGCGGTCAGTCCCGCGGCCCCGGCGCCCAGCCCTGCAC
>JBAUOI010000432.1:0-3284 GCA_049579665.1 Methyloceanibacter sp. | reverse complement strand
TCAAATGAACTTGCGCCCGGCGCCCTGACGCGGAACCATATGGGGAGGCAGAACAGGAATGGCAGCGACACGGATTCTCGTCGTCGAGGACGAATTCCTCATCGCCCTCGATATCGCGGGCGTGCTCGAACAAGCGGGCCTCGCCGTGATCGGTCCCGCCGGCACGGTGGGCGATGCGCTTCAAGCGATCGAGCAGGAAGTTGTGCACGGCGCCTTGCTCGATGCGCATCTAGCCGGGGAGCCGGTCGGGCGCATCGCCGACGCGCTCACCGCGCGCGGCATCCCCTTCGCCTGTGTCAGCGGCTATGGGCGAGAGCAGCTGCCGCAGGCCTATCGGGGGGCGCCGCTGGTGCGGAAACCGTTCACCGGAAGGGATTTGCTCGCCGCCGTCGCCCATTTCTAAGAAGGAACGCGCCGCGCGTCGCGGCATTGCAACAAAGCAACAAAACCGCCGCAATCTGCGTTTGAGGGCTAAGGAGGGGCGGCACCCGCCCGGATCATCCCAAAGCTTAAGGAGTTTCAGATGCTTTTGACCTGGGCGCTCATCTTTGCCGTCGTCGCGTTGATCGCGGGCGTATTTGGCTTTGGCGGCGTCGCGTCAGCCGCTGCCGGCGTAGCGCGAATTCTCTTCTTCATTTTTCTGGTGGTGTTTCTCGTCACCCTCATCGCCGCCATTCTCTAGGAGCTGACGCCGTGTGCGCGACAGCGCGTGTCCCGATCCTTTGCGCCAACAAGAAACGCCCGCAACCGGGGGAGGACGGTTACGGGCGTTTGGTTCGAGTGCAGCAGGGGAGGGGCGGGGATGATAATTCGCATGCCCTCGAACCCGCAGATAACGCGCAGAGGACAGAAGAGTTCCGCGCAAATCGTTTTGCGCCATCCGCAAGACATCAGGGAGCTTGTGCAAGGTGATTGCCGAGCCCAAATTTTACCCGCGGGGCACCCTTCAGTGAGAACTATGGGCGCTTACCGTGGTTAGAAGAGACAGACGGGTGGGCGATTGACCTGCCGTCTGCCGTTCTCGTTATCGCCGCTACCGGCCGTTTGATCGATACAATGACATCTTGGCTCTCATCTGGCACCGAGGGGACCCTGCCCCAATCCGAAGCTGTATCTTCCGGGCTTGTCATGCTCCACGCCATCTCGGATGGCGTCATTGCCTTGTCCTTCCTGATCATTCCGGCCGCCCTGCTGTACATTTATAAGAAGCGGGGCGAGAGCAATCGGGGCGAGTCGACGCTGGTAACGCTCTTCTGCCTCTTCATCTTTGCGGTCGGGCTAGCCCATCTTGCCTCCGCCTTCACGCTGTGGATGCCGGGCATCGCCGGCAAGGGACTGGAGGGATTGCTGAAGGCCGCCGGAGCGCTGCTCGCGCTGACGACGGCCATCGTGATTTGGCACCTCGCGCCGCAGCTGTTGCGGCTTCCCTCACGCGACCGGCTTCAGGCGGAAGTCGCGGCGCATTTGCGCACCTTCGAGGAGCTGAAAGACGCACGGCATCAACTCGAGGAGCGTGTCCAAGCGCGCACCAAGGAATTGGCTCTCGCCAAGCAGCGCTTCGAGATCGCGTTGCGCGGCTCGCCGATCTCCGTGTTCAGCCAGGACAAGGACATGCGCTTCACCTGGGCGCACAACCCCCCGAGCGGCCTTTCACCGGAAATGCTTATCGGCAAGCGCGACGATGAGGTGTTGCCGGTGGAGGCCGCCGAAAGGATCATGACGGCGAAGCGCAAGGCGATGGAGACGGGAGACGCGCAGGAACTTGAAACGAACTTCGAATTGTTCGGCCGCAAGCGCTCCTTCTATCTGTTGATCGAGGCGCTCACCACCGAGCAAGGTGAGGTCCTCGGCACGACCTCGGTCGCCGTCGACATCAGCGAGCGCAAGACCAATGAGGATCAGCTTCGTCTCTTGCTGCGCGAGCTGACCCACCGTTCCAAGAATCTGCTCGCCGTGATTCACGCCATCGCCCGGCAGACCGCATCCCGCACGCGTTCGGTTGAGGATTTCCTCGATCGCTTCAGCGCTCGCCTCGTCGCCATCGGCTGCTCGCATGACCTCCTGATCGCCGACAACTGGCATGGCGCGTCGTTGCGCATGCTGGTCGAGCAGCAATTGGGCGAGCATGCCGATCGCTTCGGCGAGCAGATTGCCATTGAAGGCGAGGACGTGATGCTGAAGCCGGAGGCCGTGCAAAATCTCGGGCTCGCGCTGCATGAGCTCGCCACCAATGCGACGAAATACGGATCGCTGTCGGAGCCGTGCGGCCAGGTCAGCATCAAATGGCAGTTCTGCGAGGAGGCCTCCAAGTTGAAGCTCGTCTGGCAGGAGCGGGGAGGGCCCGAAGTGAGCCCGCCGCAACGTTCGGGTTTCGGCCGGGCGATGATCGAGAACGTCGTCGGTCAGGCGCTCGAGGGCGACGTCAATCTGTCCTTCCCGCCCAAGGGGGTGCGCTGCGTGATCGTCATCCCGTCGGCGCAAGTGACCTCGCGCGGCTAACCGTCGCTCGATTGCACCAGACCGCGATGGTTCTTCGCCTGCCTGCGCGGCACGACCACCTTGAGAGCCTTGTGCTTGAGCGTGAACTCGGCCGGCGTCTCGGTGGCGAGCCTGCCGTCGGCGTCGACCTCGCGCGGCCGCGGCGTGGTGAGCTTCACGCTGACCGCCGAGTGGCGATCAAGCAGCTTGGGCTTCTTCATCAGGCCGAAGCGGAGATGGGTCAGGCAGGCGAACAGCTGCCAGAAGGTGCCTGGAAAGACGACATAGAGATCGAGCTTGCCGTCATCGATCGCGGCGTCCTCGGCGACGGTCAATCCGCCGCCGTGATAGCGACCGTTGCCGACGCTGACCTGATAGACCGCCGCTGACCAGCGCGGCGCGTCATCGATTTCCAGCTCGACAAAGAAGGGCTGAAGGCGTCGCGTCGCCTGCATCAGGCTGATGGCATAAGCGAGCACCCGCCAGGTTCGTTTGAGCGCCTTCGACTGGCGTTTGATCACCTCCGAGGCGACCCCGACACTCGCCACGTTGAGATAAGGCTTGCCGTTGGCGAGCCCCACATCGATCTTATGCTCGCGTCCCGAGAGTGCTATCTCGGCCGCTTTTAGCGGATCGGCGGGGAGCCCGATGGTGCGCGCAAAGTCGTTGGCGGTGCCAAGCGGGAGCACTGCGAGCGGCCTGTTCAGCTTGAGCAGCTCAGGCAATGCCTTCGACAGCGTTCCGTCGCCGCCGCCGATGACGATCCGCTCAGCCTCGGAGCCATGCGCCTTGAGAAGCGCCTTCAG
>JBAUOI010000431.1:0-3770 GCA_049579665.1 Methyloceanibacter sp. | reverse complement strand
ATCCAACACAAAGTAACGTTGTACGGGCGCGAGCCGAGAGCGATTGAATGTAGCCTTACTTGCTCTTGCAAATTATTCGCATGTAAGATACATACAGCCTGCGGCGGTCCGTTAGAGGCCGCGATTTCCGAGCCTTCGGGTTCTCTTCCCGAATCGAAGGATAGCCATGCTGAGCCCGCATAAGGCGGCGAACGAGACAGGTGCGGCGGCGCTCGACATAGCGGGGCCTGAGACCGCGCAGCAGCACGATAGCGGCTGGCGGCGTCCTTCGGGCACGCCCTCGCTCGCCGAAGTGTTCGGCTCGATCAGGACGCGGCCGACCGGCTCGCTGTTCGCCAAGCTGCTCGCCTTTCTCGGTCCCGGCTATCTCGTCGCCGTGGGTTACATGGACCCGGGCAACTGGGCGACCTCGCTCGCCGGCGGCTCGAAGTTCGGCTACGCGCTCTTGACCATCGCGCTGATGTCGAACCTGATGGCGATCCTGCTCCAGGCGCTTTGCATCAGGCTCGGCATCGCGTCGCGTCGCGACCTCGCGCAAGCCTGCCGCGACGCCTTCCCGCGCTTCGTCGCTTACCCGCTCTGGGCGCTCGCCGAGCTTGCCATCTGCGCGACGGATTTGGCCGAGGTGATCGGCACGGCGATCGGGCTCAATCTCCTGTTCGGCATCCCGCTCGAAATCGGCGTGCTGCTGACCGCGCTCGACGTGTTTCTCATTCTGTGGATGCAGCAGCTCGGCTTCCGCTATGTCGAGGCGCTAGTGGTGACGCTGTTTCTGGTGATCGCCGTCTGCTTCGGCATTCAGATCGCCATGGCCGATCCGGATTGGAGCGAGGTCATCCGCGGCTTCGCGCCGACCGTCGAGATCGTGAAGAACCCGGAGATGCTCTATCTCGCGCTCGGCATCATCGGCGCGACCGTGATGCCGCATAATCTCTATCTGCACTCGGGCATCGTGCAGACCCGGGCGTTCGGCAATAGCGTGCCGGAGAAGCGCGAGGCGATCACGCTCGCCACCATCGATTCGACCATCGCGCTGATGTTCGCGCTGCTGATCAACGCCTCGATCCTGATCCTCGCGGCCTCGACCTTTCACAAGACCGGCCAGACCGATGTGGCCGAGCTTGGCGAGGTCTACAAGTTCCTAGCGCCGCTGCTCGGCTCGGCGGCGGCGCCCTCGCTGTTCGCGCTGGCGCTGCTCTGTTGCGGGCTGAATTCGACGGTCACCGCGACTCTGTCGGGCCAGATCGTGATGGAAGGCTTCCTCGATATTCGGCTGCCGCCATGGGCGCGGCGGCTGGTGACGCGGGGCATCGCCATCATCCCGGCGGCCATCGTCACCATCTGGTGGGGGCCTGAGGGCACCGCCAAGCTGCTGATCCTGAGCCAAGTGGTGTTGAGCCTGCAGCTGCCCTTCGCCATCGTGCCGCTGGTGATGTTCACGGCGGACAAGCGCAAGATGGGCGTGCTGGTCGCGCCGCGCTGGGTGACCGCGCTCGCGGTGCTGATCGCCGTCGTCGTCATCACGCTGAATATCAAGCTGCTCTACGATTTCTTCTTCGCCATGTGATTAGGGCGTTGCGCATTGGATGCGATGCCATGATGCCGCCGGATTTCCGAGTGACGAGCATGGCATGCGCTCTTCCCATGTCCGCGCGGCGCGCCTGACCCCGCTCGTCCTTGTGACGGCCTGCATCGGCCTTTACGCCGCCGGCGGCGCCGCCGCCAAACAAGACCCCGCGGCGCCTTATCTCGGCATGAGCCAGGCGGACATCATCGCCTGCGCGGGCGAGCCGCATTCCAGGTTCGAGAGCGGGCCGGCGAAGGAGACGCTGACCTTTCGCTATTCCGGCGCTGGCCCCGTGCCCGCCGAAAAGTCCAAGTCGGACGACAAGAAGTCCGACGAAAAGAAATCGGACAAGAACAAACTCTCCTCCATCTTCGGCAAGAACAAGAAGAAGGAGGACAAAGACTGGACCTGCTCGGCAAGCCTCGTGTTCGAGAACGGCAAGCTGGTCAGGGTGAACTTCTCGCACAAGGACGTGCGCAGCCCCTATGACTGGCAGGCCGAGAAGGATGAGAAAAAAGCGGAGCAGATGCGCCAAGAGGGTGTGCCCACTTGCGAGTTCTCCCTGCCCCGCTGCGCCCGCTAGTCGAGATCAGGCGGTTTTTCTGTGCGCTACCGCTTCGCTACGTGAGCGGCTTTTCTTATGCGCTACCGCTTCGCTACGTGAGCGCGGGGGCGTGGCAGACCGCCTCGATATTGTTGCCGTCGAAATCGAGCACGAAGGCCCCGTAATAATTGGCGTGGTAATGCGGCCGCAAGCCGGGCTGGCCGTTGTCCTTGCCGCCGGCAGCGATCGCCGCGCGATAGAAGGCATCGACCGCCTCGCGCGATGACGCGAGGAAGGCAACATGCACATGCCCGCCGAGCCGCTCGCCCTCGCCGATCCAGAAGAACGGCTTTTGATTCGCGCCGAAGCCGACCGCGGCGCCATGGCCGGACTGCTCGGCTGACACCTGCATGACGATGGCGATGCCGAGGGGGCTCAGCGCCTTCAGGTAGAATTCGCTGGCGCGGGCGATGTCTGAGACCGGCATGCCGATATGATCGATCATTGGCTTTCTGCTCCTCAGCCCATGTGTTGCTGGGCTTTTCGCCAGGGTTAGCCAATAGTTAACGGTATTGAGGCGTGTCCTTCCACAGCCTATAGTTGCGATGCTGAGAAGTCAGGCATTGGGGGCAGTATAGGGGGGTTTCATGACCATCGAGACGGGTGATCCAGGATTCACAGGCTTTGGCTACGGCAATCAAGGCAATTTAGGCCAAGAC
Organism: Methyloceanibacter sp.; assembly: GCA_049579665.1. Taxonomy (GTDB): domain Bacteria; phylum Pseudomonadota; class Alphaproteobacteria; order Rhizobiales; family Methyloligellaceae; genus Methyloceanibacter. The sequence goes on along the minus strand of JBAUOI010000431.1, from coordinate 940 downwards.
AACCAACCGTGTTCGGGCGGCGAGGCACAAGCGGGAAACGGCGCGGCGCAGAGTCAATCTATAGGGCAGGCCGATGATCATGCCGCGGTCGCCGAAGAGGTAGCATCCAGGGCGACACACGAGCAGATACCCGGCCTCGAAACGTCGGCATCTGACTGCTTGAACCGGGCCGCGCAAATCGCGCGAAGTCTGAACCATGCAAGCTTGAGCTCCGACCATCTGATGTTTGCGCTGACTTTGGACCAAAGCGCACGCCGGCTGCTCGAGCGGGTCGGCAACATCGCTCAGCTCCGCGACGCCGCGATGCGGCGGCTCGGCAAGAACCACACCAAATCTTCACGAGACATTGGCGACCAGCCTCTGCCGCCGACGTCCGATCTTGACGACCTGGCGAAAGCGGCGCGGCAGGCGGCGGCGGAGAGGGAGCAGTCGATTGCGACAAGCGATCTGATCAATGCCTTTCCGAAAGTCGACGGTCGCCTCACCTACGCGGCCGGGGAAAGCGCCGGGACGGTGGCGGTGATCGACACGATCGAGAAGGGACTCGTCCCTCGCGTCGACGATGCCGTGACCAGAATCGAAGGGGCCATCGTGGATGCGATGCAACGCCAGCATCAATCCGTTCGCTCCATGCTGGCGGACCTCAACTCTACCCAGGCCCAGGAATGGCAGCGGCAACAACGAGAGTTCGTGGACGAGATTCGCAGACAGGTGCGCGAGGCAGCCGACATTCAATTCGCGGCAGCGCTCAAGGACTTGAACGATAAATTCGAGGCGAAGCTCGCCGAGTCGCAACCCGCGTTGCCAGAGCCCGCCGCGCCACCGCCGACCACGGCAGTCGAACAAGCTCCGGAGATCAAGTCGCAGCAGCAGGAGACTCCGGTGGAGCCGGCTGAGCCTCCCAAATCGAATTGGGGTTGGCTCGGGATTCTCTAGAAAC
>JBAUOI010000430.1:0-3885 GCA_049579665.1 Methyloceanibacter sp. | reverse complement strand
GCCCCACAGATCTTCGAGGCTGCCGCCGCCGCGCGCGACGATTATGAGGTCCGGCCGCGGGATCGCCCCGGCGCCGTCGAGCCCGTTGAAGCCCAAGATCGCGGCGGTCACCTCGACCGCGCAGGCCTCGCCCTGCACGCGCACCGGCCACACCAGCACATGGCAGGGGAAGCGATCGGCAAGCCGATGCAAGATGTCACGGATCACCGCGCCGGTCGGCGAGGTAACGACGCCGACGATGCGCGGCAGGAAGGGCAGCGCCTTCTTGCGCGCCTCCTCGAACAGGCCCTCGGCGGCGAGCCGCTTCTTGCGCTCTTCCAGTTGGGCGAGCAGCGCGCCAATGCCCGCTGGCTCCAGCTGGTCGATGACGATCTGATATTTCGACTTATCGGGATAGGTGGTGATGCGGCCGCGCGCCACGACCTCGAGCCCCTCGTCGGGCTTGAATTTGAGCCGCTGGAAGGTGCTCCGCCAGATCACGGCCTCGATGCAGGCGCCCTCGTCCTTCAAGGTGAAATAGCAATGGCCCGAGGAATGCGGGCCCCTGAAGCCCGAGATCTCGCCCCTGAGCTTCACCAGCCCGTAAGCGTCCTCCACCGTGCGCTTGAGCGCGAAGGCGAGCTCCGAGACGGTATATTCGACGAGATTCGTCGCCGTTGATGCTATTCGATCAGCCATTGGCGTCCATCAACCTGATGCAATACAAGCTCGCCATGCGGGCCACAAGCCAAGGCTGCTTCTAGATGAATGTTCTGTTGATCGGAGGCGGGGGGCGCGAGCACGCGCTTGCCTGGAAGCTCAAGCAAAGCCCACTGCTGGATCGGCTTTATTGCGCGCCGGGCAATGCCGGGATCGCGCAGGTCGCCGAATGCGTGGCCTTGGACGTCGCCGACCATGAAGCCGTCATCGCCTTCTGCAAAGAGAAGTACATCGGGCTCGTGCTGATCGGCCCGGAGGCGCCGCTCGTCGCCGGGCTCGCCGACGATCTCGATGCGGCTGGCGTGAAAGTGTTCGGGCCGTCGCGGGCGGCGGCAGAGCTCGAAGGCTCCAAAGGCTTTACCAAGGATCTCTGCGCCGAATATGGCATCCCCACCGCCGCCTATCGCCGCTTCGACGATGCGCGCGCCGCCAAGGCATACATCGCAACGCAGAACCTGCCCATCGTCGTCAAGGCGGACGGGCTCGCGGCCGGCAAGGGCGTGGTGATCGCGGAGACGCGCCAGGCGGCGAACCAAGCGATCGACGATTGCTTCGGCGGCGCGTTCGGCGCCGCCGGCGCCGAGGTCGTTATCGAGGCGTTTCTCGACGGCGAGGAAGCGAGCTTCTTCGCCCTGGTCGATGGCGAGACCGCTCTCCCGCTCGCCGCCGCGCAGGACCACAAGCGCGCCTATGACGGCGATAACGGCCCTAACACCGGCGGCATGGGCGCCTACTCGCCGGCGCCGATCATGACGCCTGCTCTTTGTGCGCAAGTGATGGACGACATCATCGGGCCGACCGTGCGCGCCATGCAGGCGCGCGGTGCGCCGTTCAAGGGCGTGCTCTATGCCGGGCTGATGCTCAAGGACGGAGCGGCGAAGCTCATCGAATACAATGTCCGCTTCGGCGATCCGGAGGCGCAAGTGCTGATGCTGCGGCTCAAGTCGGATTTGCTCCCTGCCCTGCTCGCCGTGGCCGAAGGGCGCTTGAGCGGTGTCGCGCTCGACTGGCACGACGATGCCGCGCTCTGCGTGGTGATGGCCACGCGCGGCTATCCCGGGGACTACGCGAAGGGTTCGGAGATCAAGGGACTGGAAGCAGCTACCGATCCCAGCGTGCAGATCTTTCATGCCGGCACCAAGCGTGACGGCGCGCGCATCCTCGCCGATGGCGGCCGCGTGCTTGGCATCACGGCGCGCGGCGGCAGCATCGCCGAGGCGGCGAAACGTGCCTATGCGGCCGTCGACAAGATCGACTGGCCCGGCGGATTCTGCCGCAGCGACATCGGCTTCCGCGCCCTGAAATGCTAGAGCGTCCGGGGTGCGGCAACTTGCCGTCGCTATGGGGATATGCAATGCCTGACGCGAGCGCTTGAGCCGCTTCCTCGGTGCAATGATGCGTGGTTGGCGAGGTTTTGTCTTCGTTACACTTGCGGTGTTCGGCAGCGCCGTCGCGCTGCTCGAGGCCTTCGTTTTCCTCATGAACCCTTACGGCAACCTGCCGCGCCTGCTCTTTCGCGAGCATGCCATCACCGACATCAATCAACGCTTCCAATATCCCGCGCTCGTCCGTTCCGGCCGTTTCGATTCCATTGTGGTCGGTGCCTCCGACGCTCGCCTAATCCATCCCGATACGCTCGAGCACATCTTTGGCGGAAGCTTTGCCAATCTCTCCATGAATGCGGGCCTGGCTTGGGAGCAGTATCGGCTCGCCGACCTTTTCATCCGCAGCGTTGCAAAGCCCCGCACGCTCATGGTCGCCCTCGATCACGTCTGGTGCGACGAACACGCCGATGCCGCGCGCACGACCTTTCGCGGCTTTCCCGAATGGATGTACGACGACAATGCCTGGAACGATTTCTCCTATGCGCTCAATACGAAGTCGGTTGAGATCAGCGGGAGGCGTCTGGCTGTCGCGCTAGGGATGAAACCCGGCCGCTTCTTGTCGGGCTATGAGGTTTTCACGCCGCCGGAAAGCGCCTACGACAAAATCAAGGTCCGCAACAAGCTTTGGGGAAAAAGGGGGCCGCAGCCGCTTCGGGCAAAGGACCCCCCTTATGAGCCAACTGCGCCGGAGCGCGCCGCTTGGCGATTCCCCGCGCATGCATGGCTGGAAGAAATCGTCGTCAGATTTCCCGGCCTTCATGCCGGCTCATACCGCGGCGCAACCGGTTCCAGCTCGAAGGCTGCCGCAAAAGAGAGCGAGTGCAAGGCCCGCATAGCGGCAATCGCGCGTCGCTACGGCGCTTCGCCGGTGATCGATTTCCGCATCAGGTCCGGGATCACCTCCGACGATGACAATTACTGGGATCAGTTGCACTACCGGCTGTCGATCGCCGATCGCGTGGCGCGCGACATCGAACGCGCGCTGGCGACCGGCAAACACGACCCGAACGGCGATTGGCGGCTGATCGATGAGCCGAAAATAAACGCGGCCGCGCATTAGCGGTCACTCGGGCGGCGGGGCTCGCCTGCGTCAATGGCGAGGTCCCTGCCAGCATTTGGCCGAATTCGCCTAAAATTGTTGTGCAGGCTCTAATTATCGCTCAAGTATTATCAATACTTCTACTACGCTATTAGTTGCGGTTTATTGGTCATTTCAACTCTTTGGTAGTCCGCCGGCGCGATATTACACGCAAGCCGATGGAGACTGCCATGCGACCCATATTGCTGTGCCTTTGCCTTCTCGTCGTTACCACCTGCCCTTCCCTTGCTGGCCGGAGCGCCGGCGAGCAATGGGAACAGGCCCTCCTCAATGCGAAGCGACACGGCACGCTGCCCGGACCGCGGCCTGGGCAGAAGTGCCTGTGGTCGAAGCCTTTGGGTGCCTGCTTGTGGTACACGCCGGCCAAATGGAATTTGATGCTGACCGAGTAGCATGCCGCCCCACGACCGCCTTGCCTGAGCCGCCGCAGCGATCCCCCGCTCTCCCTTGGGGACAAGGGGTTGGGGACTCCGTCACCACGAATGCCGTCATGCCGGCGAAAGCCGGTATCCAGAGCGGCTTGCTCAATGCCGGTTGCCCCTGGATCCCGGCGTGCCGCCGGGATGACGCCCGTTTTTCTTTCTGAATCGAGAACATGCTCCGTCATACCGGCGAAAGCCGCTATCCAGAGCCGCTCGCTCGATGCATGTCGCGCCTGGATCCCGGCTTTCGCCGGGATGACGCGAGAGGGGTGTTTATCCC
>JBAUOI010000429.1:0-2904 GCA_049579665.1 Methyloceanibacter sp. | reverse complement strand
GGCACGATCAATGCGATCGATGATCGGGGGCCGTCCCAGCGGTGGAAAGGCTAATCCCACGGCGTTCTCGGCCAGACCGTAGACTGGTGCCATCGCTTCCTGCCGGAAGCCGTACTTGGAGAAGCGTGCCGCGAAATGACGGATGGTATCCGGCAAGACTGCCTCCGAGCCATTGGCCACCATCCGCAGAGAGCTGAGATCGAGGCCAGTAATAGCCTGCTCCTCGATTTTGTGCAGGCAAAGCCCGAAGCCGAAATTCGGCGAGGCAGAAAGGGTCGCGCGATGGCGATGGATCGCCCACAGCCACTGGTCTGGCCGCACAAGAAACGTGAGCGGTGACATGACTACGAGTGGAGCAGCGAAATAGAGGCTGCCGAGCCAGGCGCCGATAAGTCCCATGTCGTGATAGAGCGGAAGCCAGCTTACGAAGACGTCGGCAGGGCCCGCTTCCATTGCTGCGCCCATGCCCCGAATATTCACCAGCATATTACTGTGGCTCAGCACCACACCCTTTGGATCGCCCGTGCTGCCAGAGGTGTATTGCAGGAGGGCAGTGTCCTGGGCCTGGACTTCGGGCTTCCAGCTTCCCGGGCCCTGGCCCAGCTCGTCCACGTTGACCACGGCCCGCAAGCTTTCGACCTGGAGCTTGAGAAGACGCGCTATGGACGACGCTTCGCGCGCGGCGATCAGCAGCACCGCTTGTGCGTTACGAAGGATCCCGGCCTGTCGCTTAAGATGCTCCTCAATCTGCGATGGCCGTGCCGGCGGGTAAATCGGCGTCGGCACGCCGCCGGCATAGAGCACGCCAAAGAACGCAGCAAAAAAGGCCTCGCTCGTTGGCAGCATAATCGCCACCCGCTCGCCCGGCTGCAGTCCAGCTTGACGCAAGCCATTTGCTGCCGCATGTGCCCGCTCGGCGACGTGTCGATAGGTGAGGCTGGTTTCCTCGCCATCGCCGTGCCAAAGCACGACATGAACCCTCTCACCATGCCGGACCACGTGCCAGTCGAGCACCTCCGTGAGCGTCGTCGCGTCAGCCGGCGCTGGCTCCGCCGCCTCGTCGGCAATGATATGTCGAGCAGCCGCATTCAGCGAGGGTGGTCTCGGCGCGCCTGCGAGCGCCGACAACAGATCCTTAAGAGTCTCCGCCTCGCTGAGCAGTCGTTCGGGCAACCGCACAGAGAAAGCGCGTTCAACGCGAAGTAGGAGCTCCGCACGCGAAAGGCTATCGAACCCCCAGTCACGCTCGAGAGAACTGTTCAATCCAGCACGCAACACGGATCGCCGTCGCGGGCGAAGTTCATGGGCGAGGGCCTGCGCGATTTCTACCAATGCGACGCCCGCATCATCGCGGAATTGCTGGTTCGCTACCTCTTCCATCGATCGATGCTTCGGTTAACGAGCATGCCTTCGCGAGGGCGCAATTCTGTCAACTACCCCATTCGACGCCATCAAACATGGCCACTTGGCTGTTTGCCTGAATCTAACTTCCCGGCCAGAGCTGCTTCAGACTGCGCGCTTTGAAACAGGATCAGCTCCCATTCCCCCCGACTCTCATCGATCCGCAGAATGTAGAGATTTCCGTCTCCACCTCTGACCTTGAAGTAGTGATAGTCAGGGCCAGGCCATTGATCGAGGTTGTCGCTCACTTCGATCTCGCGTCCATCCAGGCGGAATCGCCGCAGCAACTCCATTCCGCTGTGGCCGGTATAGGTTTCTACTCGAACCTGCATGGAGCGTTGGCCTTCAGTAGGGGCACGATGCACGAGATCATGCTATCGGCCATGCGCGCGCTGATCCTGATCAAAGTTCGCTACGGATGTTGTCCCCGACGTCCCCGCTCGGTGGCTGCGGTGAGCATCTTATCGCTGGCTTGTGCTTTGCAGGTTTTTCCGCCTTAGCCATCGCCGATCAAGCCACCCGCAAGCAGGGCTGGCGACCATGTGGCAGAGCCGCATGGAATAAGCCTAACGGAGCGGTTGTATATTTCCTGTGCTTCGAAAAGCAGCTCGCCATCCTCCACGCCGGGGCTGATGCAATAGGCCAGCAGCCCTGGGCAAGCCCGCTTCGCATAACCTTGTTATTGCCGGGCCAATGCCCGGCAGTCCTCACTCCACAATGTGATGCTTGCCGATTGGGGTCACGGTGCTTGCTTGCAAGCCCTCGACCCCTTCCTCATCCGCGATCACTAGGCGGACTTCACTGCCAACAGCGAGCTTTTCGAAGCCGGCATCGACGACGCTATTCCTGTGGAAATAGATCTCTTGGCCCTCCGGAGTCTCCGCAAACCCATAGTCTTCGAACAGGCGCACCACCTTCCCGTGCTCAGCAGCAACATGGGCCTTCACGTCGCCGCGCATGCGTCGGACATGGTCTTCGAGCTGCCGCCCCGCTGCATTGAACGCATCGCGAATGGCGACATAAACGTCCTCGTGCGCATGGTTCAGCGGGCCAGTATGGCCAACAAACACGTCCTTCCCCGGCACGCTGATGTCAATGCGGACGTTGTAGAGCTTGCCTTTGTGGTGATGCCGGTGGGGCGCCTCGACGACGACCTTGCAACCGACGATCCGGTCATGGAAGTGCTCGAGTTTGGCGGCCTTCTCGCGGATCCGTGCCTCGATTGCGGGCGACGGATCCATGTTTTGAAAGTTGATCTGCAACGGTATTTGCATCGTGTTCGACTTCGTTCCTGAAGGCCTGACCAGTTGAATTGAATAGTAGGCCTACGCCTTGCGGCAGATCAAAAACTCCCACCAGCACAATGACCGTGCATGTCACGAAAGCTGACGCCGAGGCCTCTAAGGAATATTTCGACGCAAAGACCAGCGAGTAGCAGCGGAACAGCAGCTAGGACGATGTGCCGATGCCTTTGGATCCTCATTCCGAGGTCGCGGCCTGACG
>JBAUOI010000428.1:0-3215 GCA_049579665.1 Methyloceanibacter sp. | reverse complement strand
ATCTTGGGCTCGGTCAGGGCCGTGACCGGCATCCGTTTCCGCGGTTGCGAGGTTTTCATGGTGAGCCTCTTAGAACTTTTCGGGCCTGATCAGCGCGTAGGTGAGGTAGGCGAGGAGCCCTGCCGTCACGAGACCCGCGAGCCAGTAGTCGAGAACCATCGGAGCCTCCTCCTAGAGCCGGTCGCAGGCGTAGGCGACCGACAAGCCGCGCCGGATCATTCCGGCGCCGCTAAATTGGCGCTTTGCTGCGTAGGTTTTCGAGAGGGGACCGCGCGCGTCCTTATAGGAATTCCATAAGCGGCGACGCCCACTTTGGGTCAATCTGAGACGTAAGCGCTTGGAAATCCACCAAGTGGGTTAGATCATTGATACGATACAAACCATTGCATGCTGTCCGGGGGAGGGCGCGCGTGAGCCTTGACACGGTACGGGAGAGTTCATCGGCGCGCGTCGCCGCGCTTGCGATCTGGTTCGGGCGTGTCGACCCTCTGCCGCTGGCTGGCGGCATTACCAATCAGAACTTCATGGTCGACGATCGCGGCCGCCGCTACGTCGTGCGGGTGGGCAACGATATCCTCGTGCATGGCGTGGTACGCGCGAATGAGTTGGCTGCGAGCCGGGCGGCGCATTTGGCGGGTCTGAGTCCCCGCGTGGTGCACGCCGAGCCGGGAATTCTCGTGCTCGATTTCATCGAGGGACGCACCTTCACGCCGGAGGACATACGCAACCCGGCAAACCTCGGCCGCCTCGTCGACATGGTGCGGCGATGTCACCGGGACATCCCTCAGTACCTGCGCGGGCCTGCCGCGATGTTCTGGGTATTCCACGTCGTGCGCGACTATGCGCACACGCTGCGCGAAGCCGACAGCCGCCACATTGCTCTTCTCCCGGAGCTCCTGGCGCGTGCCGCGCGACTGGAAGATACCGTGGGTCCGATCGAGGTGGTTTTCGGCCACAACGATCTGCTTGCGGCCAACTTTATCGATGACGGACAGCGGCTATGGCTGGTGGACTGGGAGTATGCCGGGTTCAATTCGCCGCTGTTCGATCTCGGCGGCCTTGCCTCCAATAGCGAGCTATCCCCCGAACAGGCGGAGCAGGTTTTGAGCCTCTATTTCGACAAGCCCGTCGACGATCCGTTGCGCCTCCGTGCCGCTGCCATGACCGCGGCGTCGCTCCTGCGCGAGACCATGTGGAGCATGGTGTCGGAGATCCACTCGACCGTTGATTTTGACTATGCGGCCTACACGGCTGAAAACTTGCGACGCTTCGAGGCCGCCTATGCGACTTTCCAGGCGATGGATCGGGCATGAGCGATCTGCCGTCTTCCGCCAAGGTCGTCATCATAGGCGGCGGCATCGTCGGCTGTTCGGTGGCCTATCACCTGGGAAAAATGGGTCTCACCGACGTGCTCCTGCTGGAGCGAGGACGGCTGACCTGCGGGTCGACATGGCACGCCGCGGGGCTGGTCGGGCAGTTGCGCACGAGCGCCAACGTCACCCAGCTGCTCGGCTATTCCGTCGAACTCTATGACCGGCTCGAGCAGGAGACGGGACTCGCCACCGGGTGGAAGCGCAACGGCGGCTTGCGACTGGCCTGCAACCCTGAGCGCTGGACGGAGGTAAGGCGACAGGCGACCACCGCCACGTCCTTCGGGCTCGAGATGCATCTCGTGACGGCGAAGGAGGCGCAAGATCTGTGGCCGCTGATGCAAGTCGAGGACGTCGTGGGCGCGGCTTTCCTCCCGACCGACGGCCAAGCTTCGCCGTCGGACATCGCCATGTCGCTGGCAAAGGGCGCGCGTCAGAACGGCGTTACGATTGCCGAAGGGGTCAAGGTCACCGGGATCGAGGTCGAGAACGGACGCGTGCGCGCCGTCGTCACCGACAAGGGACGCATCGCTTGCGAAAAGGTGGTGATCTGTGCCGGGCAATGGTCGCGCGAGATTGGGCGCATGGCCGGAGTCAACATCCCGCTCGTTTCAGTCCAGCATCAGTACTTGATTACCGAGCAGATCGATGGCGTGACGCCGAGCCTGCCGACGCTGCGCGATCCCGACCGTCTCACCTATTGGAAAGAGGAAGTGGGCGGCCTCGTGATGGGCGGCTACGAGCCCAATCCCAAGCCGTGGGCCATGGACGGCCTTCCCGACAGCTTCGAGTTCCAACTGCTTGACGACGACCTGGAGCACTTCGAGCCTCTCCTTGAACTCGCCGCGGGTCGTGTTCCGGCCATGCAGTCCGCCGGCATCAAGCAGTTCATCAACGGACCTGAAAGCTTCACGCCCGACGGCAACTTCATCCTCGGCGAAGCTCCCGAGCTGCGCGGCGTCTATGTCGGAGCCGGCTTCAACGCCTTCGGCATTGCGTCGGGCGGCGGCGCCGGCATGGCGCTCGCCGAATGGGTCGCCAAGGGCGAGCCGCCATTCGACCTGTGGCCGGTCGACATTCGCCGCTTCGGCAAAAATCATCTCGACACCAACTGGGTGCGCACCCGCACGCTCGAGGCCTACGCCAAACATTACACCATGGCCTGGCCGTTCGAGGAGCATCGCTCCGGGCGGCCGCTCCGGCGCTCGCCTCTTTACGATAGGCTCAAGGCACAAGGCGCCTGCTTCGGCGAGAAGCTCGGCTGGGAGCGGCCGAACTGGTTTGCCGATCTGGCGGGCGGGGAGAGGCCAGAGGATAACTACAGTTACGAGCGGCAGAATTGGTTCGATGCTGTTGGCCGCGAGCACAACGCAGCCCGAGAACGTGTCACGATCTTCGACCAGACCTCATTCGCCAAGTTCCTTCTGGCCGGCCGCGATGCGGAGAAGGCGTTGTCGTGGATCGCAGCCAACGATGTTGCGAAGCCGCCGGGTCATCTCGTCTACACGCAAATGCTGAATGGGCGTGGCGGCATTGAATGCGACCTGACGGTCGGCAGGTTGTCGCCGGCTGAATATTACATCGTCACCGGTACCGGCTTCGCCACGCACGATTTCGACTGGATCTCGCGCTCGATCCCGGACGGACTGGATGCGCGACTGATGGATGTCACCTCGGCCAATGCCGTGCTGTCGGTCATGGGCCCGCGGTCGCGCGACGTCTTGCAAGCTCTGACCGAGCACGACATGTCGAATGCCGGCTTCCCGTTCGGCAGGGTGCGGCGAATGACCGTCGCAGGCGCACCCGTGCTTGCGCTTCGCGTCACCTATGTCGGCGAGCTCGGTT
>JBAUOI010000427.1:0-4468 GCA_049579665.1 Methyloceanibacter sp. | reverse complement strand
TTTCATCGCCAATGTCTCCGACCTGACGCCGGCGGAGAAGCAGGACCTGCTGGAGACCTTCGACGTCGCCGAGCGGCTCGACAAGCTGCTGTGCTATCTCGCTCAGCAGATCGAGGTGTTGCGCCTGTCGAAGCAGATCGGCGAGCAGACGCAGGAATCGCTTGCCGGGCGCCAGCGCGAGCACATCCTGCGCGAGCAACTTCGCCAGATACAGAAGGAGCTCGGCGAAGGCGACGAAGGCCAGGCCGAGATCGCCGATCTGCGCGAGGCGATCGCCAAGGCCGGCATGCCGGAAGAGGCCGAGAAGCAGGCTCTCAAGGAGCTGAAGCGGCTCGAGCGCATGCCCGAGGCATCCGCCGAGTACGGCATGATCCGCTCCTATCTCGACTGGCTGATCGAGCTTCCCTGGTCGCAGGCCTCGGAGGACCGTATCGACATTGCCGAGGCGCGGCGCATCCTCGACGAGGACCATTACGGCCTGCCCAAGGTCAAGCAGCGCATCCTCGAATATCTCGCGGTGCGCAAGCTGAAGCCCGAGGGCAAGAGCCCGATCCTGTGTTTCGTCGGCCCTCCGGGCGTCGGCAAGACCTCGCTCGGCCAGTCGATCGCCCGTGCCATGGGCCGCAAATTCGTGCGGCTCAGCCTAGGCGGCGTGCATGACGAGGCCGAGGTCAGAGGCCACAGGCGGACCTATATCGGGGCGTTGCCCGGCAACGTGATCCAGTCGATCCGCAAAGCCGGCACGCGCAATCCCGTGATGATGCTCGACGAAATGGACAAGCTGGGACAGAGCTTCCACGGCGACCCGTCGGCCGCCTTGCTGGAAGTGCTCGACCCCGAGCAGAACTCGACGTTCCGCGACAATTACCTCGCGGTGCCGTTCGATCTGTCGCGGGTGATGTTCATCGGCACCGCCAACGTGCTCGATCAGATCCCCGGGCCGTTGCGCGACCGCATGGAGGTCATCGAGCTTCCTGGCTACACCGAGGACGAGAAGGTGGAGATCGCCAAGCGCTATCTGATGCCGCGCCAGCTTTCGGCCACGGGTCTCACGCCCGAGCAGGCCGAGATCGAGGAGGACGCCATCCGCGCCATCATCCGCGACTACACGCGGGAGGCCGGCGTGCGCAATCTCGAGCGCGAGCTTGGCGCGATTCTGCATCGCGTGGCCATGAACATCGCCGAAGGCAACACCGAGCGCATGCGGATCGGCGTCGATCAGTTGCATGCCATCCTTGGCGCCCGCCGCTTCGAGAGCGAAGTGGCGATGCGCACGAGTGTGCCCGGCGTGGCGACCGGGCTTGCCTGGACGCCGACCGGCGGCGACATTTTGTTTGTCGAGGCCGCGCGCGTGCCGGGCAGCGGCAGGCTGATCCTGACCGGTCAGCTCGGCGACGTCATGAAGGAGAGCGCGCAGGCCGCGCTCAGCCTGGTCAAGGCGCGCGCATCAACGCTTGGCGTCGACCCCGGCCTGTTCGAGAAGTCGGACATCCATGTCCACGTTCCCGCCGGAGCCATCCCCAAGGATGGCCCGAGCGCTGGCGTCGCCATGTTCATTGCGCTGGCCTCGCTGCTCACCGGACGCACGGTCAGGAGCGACACGGCCATGACCGGCGAGATCTCCCTGCGCGGGTTGGTGCTGCCGATCGGCGGCGTCAAGAACAAGGTGCTGGCGGCGGTGCGGGCCGGCATCACTACGGTGATGCTGCCCGAGCGCAACAAGAAGGACTTCGAGGACGTGCCCGAGGCGGCACGCAACGCCGTGCGCTTCGTCTGGCTGTCCAATGTCGACGACGCGATCGAGGCGGCGCTCGAGCCTCTGCCTGCGCAGCAGGTCGGGCGCCCCTCGCCGCCGCTTGCCGCCAGCGCCTAAATTTCAGCGCCTGAAGCTGCCCTTCGCCATCGCCCACCAGCGCTCGAAGGGCAGCATGAAGGCATCGGACAGGGTCGCGACCTCGACGCCGGTCACGCCGGTCTCGGGGAACTCATCGCGCATCGACCGATGAGCCGTGCCGAACAGCACATCGTAAATCGGGAACCAGACCGCGAAATTCTTGTCGCGATGCCCGGGCTCGATCGAATGATGAATGCGGTGATATTGCGGGCTCGACAAGACCCACCAGAACCTGCCGAAACCGACCCTGACATTGGCGTGCACCACATAGGACCACACGGTCGGCGCCAGCGCGATCCAATAGATGTCCCGGTCCGGAAGCTCGAACAGCAGCATGATCGGCAAAACCATGAACAGCGGCGTCAGCAGATGCTCGAGGAAATGCACCCTGTGCGTGGTCGTCACGTTGAGCGCCATGTCGCTGTGATGCAAGAGATGCACCTGCCAAAGCGCGTTCACCGTATGCTGGCAGCGATGGAACCAATAGAAGAAGAAATCGACCACCAGCGCCTCGATCAGCATGGCGGCGATGACGAGCGGGATCGATCCGCGCGTGTCGATGGTGAGATCGAAGATGTTGCGCACGCCGAGATAGCCGGTGACCGTCTCGGCGAACAGCAGTTGGAGCGGGAAGATGGCACCGACGAAGATCAGGACCAGCGCGCTGTAAGGGACATTGAGCAACGTGCTCGCCATGCCTTGCGGCCGCGCCGGGATCAGCCTCTCCAGCACAAAGCCCAGCACCGCCATCGCCAGCAGGACTTGAAGGGTGAGGCCGCCATAGAGAGTGTCGAGAAACTCCCGGAAGCCGGACACCCAGTCATTCGTATCCGCGCTATCAGGATCGGCGCCGCTCCAGGCTATGCCAACGGCGAGGGCGATCATCAGCAAAAAGGCGAAAACCGCAGCCGCAGAGCCCAGCGGCAAGCGCAAGCGCCTCGACCGCTCTGCCGGGGCTTCGAGACAGAGGGCGCTCTGTTCGGCTTCCGCCAACACTCTTCTCCGCTGCTCGGACTCTCGTCGGTTGAGTCTGAGCGGCGGCGCCCTTTATCGCAAGGCGAAAATCAGGACGTAAGCAGCAATCCCGGAAAATGCGAGTTGCAGGCCATCACATGGGTGATGGCGGCGCGATCATATTCGTCGTCCGAGCGATAGGTCTCGAAATAGGCATTGAGTCGCCGCACGCGATCCGGCATGGCGCCAGCTGCTTGCAAGCCCACCGAAACCCCGTAATTGGTGAAGGCGAAGCGCATGTCGGGCAGATAAGGCTCGCGCGCAAAATAGCCCTCCTCAATCCACATGCGGTCGAGCATGGCGAGCGACCGCTGTCTTTGCAGCTCGGCCCACCACTCTTCGGGGAAGAACTGCGTCATCCACAGCATCATGCCGAGCCCGAGATCCTGGGTGATGACGAGATCGCCGGCGGTCCGGTCGATGATTGCCCGCATCTCGGCGATCTCCTGCGCCAGAGCCTGTTCGTCGAGCAGCCGATAGGAGACATAGCCGTCGAAGGCATCGAGCGCACCGAAGCCGTAGCCCGGGTAAGGCCCGCTCAGATCCTCCTTCATCTTCCAGATCACGCCGCGGCCGGGCACCACGAAAGGAGCGTGGATGTCGCGCGCCAACGCGATGCCCTTCTCTCGGTAAGACGGCTCGTAGCGCCCGAGCACCGACAAGGCATAGAGCCACATGGCGAGATAATGGAAATATTGGCCGTCGCGGTCGGGCTCTTCGCCGATGCGGATGCCGCGCTTGCGCCCCAGCACGCGCTCGACGTCGGCCACAAGCTGCGCCGCCTCGTCGAGGAAGCGCTGCTCCTTCAACGCCTCATAGAGCGAGACGAGCAGCACGAGGCCGAACGCGTCGGTCCAGAGATAGCGCAGCCCGTTCGGCCAGATGCGCTCCGAACGCATGAACGCAAGCTTGGCAAGGACATAGTCGATGTCCTTGAGACCTCTCATCGCCGGTCGCGGTCTTCGTCTTCCGGAGGATCATCCTCAAGCGCACGATAGGCGGCGCCTTCAAGATCCTCGAATTGGCCTGAACGAAGCGCCCACATAAACGCGGCGAGGCCGAGCGCGCCGAGCAGCAACGCGATAGGGACAAGCCACGCAAGCGCGCTCACGGACGGCCCCCCCCCGCGAGACGCGCGGCATTGGCCGTGACCAGGATCGATGACGTCGACATGGCGATGGCGGCGATCAGCGGCGTGACCATGCCCGCCATGGCGAGCGGCACGCAAACGACATTATAGACCAAGGCCACCGCGAAGTTCTGCAACGCCATCGACCGCGCCTGTTTGGCGGTCCCGATCGCGTCGAGGATCGGCGCAAGCTTCTCGCCTTGGAACACGAAATCCGCCGCGCGCTGGCTGATATCGGCGGCGCTCGCAGGCGACATCGAGGCGTGCGCCGCGGCAAGGGCCGGCGCATCGTTCAGCCCATCGCCGATCATCAGCACCTTGCGTCCCTCTGCCGCGCGCTGATCGAGCCAAGCAATCTTGTCGGCCGGCTTCAGCTCGGCCCGCCAAGTGTCGATGCCTACCTCGCGCGCGATCCGCTTAACCACGGCGAC
>JBAUOI010000426.1:0-3218 GCA_049579665.1 Methyloceanibacter sp. | reverse complement strand
GCGTCGAACCTCTCGATGTTGACGCCCGAAGCGCCCATATGGGCTATGCTGGCAGCGCCGAGCGGAAAGCGTGCGACTGGGCTGAAAACATGACCGCTTCCCCTTACGTCCTTCTCGACGACAGTCTGACGCCGGGCGGCAGGAGCTTGCTCTATACCGAGCCGGAGCGGGTCATTGCGGCCTACACGCCGGAGGAGGTCGAGGCGAAGCTCGATGAGGTCTCGACCGCGCTCGCGCGCGGGGCGCATGCGGCGGGGTTCTTCTCCTATGAGCTTGGTTATTGCCTCGAGCCGAAGCTCAGAGCGCTGCTGCCGGCCAAACGCACCGTGCCTTTGTTCTGGATCGGGCTGTTCCGTAGCCCGCGTCCGCTCGACGATTCAGGCACGCGTGCCTGGCTCGAGGCACACGGCGCCTCAGGCCGCGCCAAGATCTCCGACCTCAAGCTCTCCTGGACGCGTCAGCAATATGGAAGCGCCTTCGACAAGGTCGAGGACTACATCGCCGCCGGCGACGTCTATCAGATCAACCTCACGCTGAAATATCACTTCGCCTTCGGGGGCGATCCGGTCGCGCTCTATGCGGCGCTCAGGCGCAAGCAGCGCGTGGCCTATGGCGCGCTGATTCATGCGAGCGAGCACGACGTGCTCTCGCTTTCGCCCGAACTGTTCTTCCGGCGCGAGGGCAAGCATATGTCTACCCGGCCGATGAAGGGCACGGCGCCGCGCGGCCGTACGCCCCGCGAGGATGCGCGTTTGCGTACCTGGCTCGCCATGGACGAGAAGCAGCGCGCCGAGAATCTGATGATCGTCGATCTCCTGCGCAACGACCTCGGCCGCGTGGCGAAGATCGGCTCGGTCGAGGTTACCGACCTTTTCACGGTCGAGACTTATCGCTCGGTGCACCAGATGACCTCGGGCATCTCCGCCGAGCTCAGGTCCGACATGGGGCTCAAGGATATGCTCCGCGCGCTGTTCCCGTGCGGCTCCGTCACCGGCGCGCCCAAGGTGCGGGCCATGGAGATCATCAGTGAGCTCGAGGCAAGCCCACGCGGCATCTATACGGGCGCCATCGGCCACATCGCGCCCTCGGGCGATGCCCAGTTCAACGTGGCGATCCGGACCGTGGTGCTCGCCGGAAACCAGGGCGAAATGGGCATTGGTGGCGGCATCGTCGCCGATTCTAAAGAGGACTCCGAGTTCGAGGAATGCCTGCTCAAGGCGCATTTCCTCACCAAGGTCGATACCCCGTTCGAGCTGATCGAGACCTTACGCTTCGAGCAGGGCAAAGGCTTTCATCTGCTCGAGCGGCATCTCGCGCGACTGCAATCCTCTGCCGCGCATTTCGGCTATCCGTTCTCGCGCGAGGCGGTGCTTGCCGCGCTCGACGCGGAGGCCGCACGGGTCGAAGCGCCGGTCGCTCTGGTGCGGCTCCTGCTCGGCGAGGACGGCGCCATCACTGTCACCTCGACCGCGATCACGCTGCCCACCAAGGACACGGTGTGGCGCTTTGTGATCTCCGACCAGCGGCTCGATGAGAAGGACCCGTTCTTCTACCATAAGACCACGCGGCGGCAGTTCTACGACCGCGAGATGGAGCGCCAGAAGGCCCTGACCCAATGCGACGAGGTGGTCTTCCTCAACAAGAAGGGCGAGCTCACCGAAGGCACCCGCACCAATCTCTTCATCGAGATCGACGGGCGGCTGTTCACCCCGGCGCTGACCTGCGGGCTGCTTCCCGGCACCTTGCGGGAGGAGCTGCTCGATCTGCCGCGCGCCGCGGCCAGCGAGGCGATCCTGACGCCGCAAGACCTGATGAGCGCGGACCGCGTCTATCTGGGCAATTCGGTGCGCGGCCTCGTGCGCGCCGAGCTGATCCAGCCGGGGCGCGAAGAAGAAACGGCGGCGCGTGAGCATGCCCACGCCGCGAGCCCTTAGAGTTTCAGTCAGAAAACCAACCCGTCATGGCCGGGCTTGTCCCGGCCATCCACGCCTTTTCTCTTGGCCCAATTCGTGGATGCCCGGCACTGCGGCCGGGCATGACAGCGTCGGGATTACGTCCGCTCGTGGCGATCCTCGCTGGTGGCGGGAACAGGGCCGTTCTGCGCTTGGGACTCGGTCTGCAACCTGCCGGCGGCCTTGCCGAACGAGGCGCGCAGCTCGACCCAAGCACGGGCCAGACCTTCGCCGACATCCTTGGCGCCCTGGCGCAACGGCTCAGACTTTTCCCACATCTGCCGCGCGGCCTCGGTGGATCTGACGCGGGCGTCGCTGAAGGTGCTTTCGGCCTGGTGCTGAGCGGTAAGGCGCATCTGCTCGAGCTCGGCCTCACGTGCCTGCTTGAAGGAGAGTGCGCGGGCTTTCACCTCGTTGAAGCGCGCCTCAAGGCTCGACACGAGATGCGTGCCGAGCGAGGCGGTGTGAACTTGCAGCGCGGCAAGCTGGCGGCCGAGCGTATCGAGATCGCGCTCGAACTCCGACCATTCCTTGTCCGCTTGGGTTTCGCTTTTCGCCGACTGATTGCCAAATTGATCGTTGTGCATGTCTCGCCTCACTTGGGAACTGGGGGTCAAACAGGGGTTTCGGAGCGCTGATCCGACAGCGACTGATTGCGCATCCACTTGGCGATCCAGTCAAGAGCCTCGTGAGCCTGCCGCTCCACCCTGGCCCATGACGAGACAGCCGTCTCGCTCAAGTCCTCCCACATCGCTGACGCGTCCTTGTGGAGTGTCTTCAGTCTGTCTTTCTGGCCGCTTAACGCGGCGCGCCAGTCGGCGATGTGGGAATTCATACGCGACTTTGCCGCGTCAAGCGTGTCCTTGTTATCGCGGGCAAGCCGCGCGGCCGTGCGCGCGGCCTCGTTCGTCTCGGACTTGAGATAGGAGACGAAATCGTCGATCGCGGATTGGAGGGATCTTGCTTGCGGTTCAACGGGCACGGTTGCGGCGGGCGGGGTTGCGGCGAGCGCCCCGCCGGCAAACAGCGGTAGCCCAAGCATCGCGGCAAACAGCGTGGAGCGCAACGACAGCAGGCGGCGAAGCGGCATCGAACTCCCCGTCTTCAGAGGGTGCCCTTAAGCAATAGATTTGGTTTCGCCGCCTCGGGGTCAAGGGGTGGCGCTCCAGGGCACTGAGATCCAGCCGAGCCCAAGCAGGAGGCCGGCGATCACGGCCAGCGTCAGCGAGATGATGAGCACCCAGAACATGGCCCGCGGTCCAGTGC
>JBAUOI010000425.1:0-7555 GCA_049579665.1 Methyloceanibacter sp. | reverse complement strand
GACGTGAACACGCGCATCTGGGCAATCCCGGCGAAAGGTGGCGGCTCACGTGCCTTCTGCGATCGCATGAATGGCTGGGCGCAGGCCGAGGGACAGCCGGGTCTCGGCTACATCTTCTTCCGTGAGGGCGAAGGCGCGGGGCCAGTCGCCAAGAATGTCGGGCCAGAGCGCACCGAAGCCATCCGGACGCAGCTCAAGCTTACCGACGGCGATGCCGTGTTCTTCGTGGCGGGGCTGCCCAAGGAGTTCGCCAGCTTCGCCGGCCAGGCGCGGGTGAAGATCGGCGATGAGCTTGGCCTCACGGCGAAGGACCAGTTCGCCTTCTGCTGGATCGTCGACTTCCCGATGTATGAGTGGAACGAGGAGGAGGGGAAGATCGACTTCTCGCACAATCCGTTCTCCATGCCACAAGGCGGCCTCGAGGCGCTCGCGACGAAGGAGCCCGAGGACATCCTCGCCTATCAATATGACGTGGTGTGTAACGGGGTGGAGCTGTCCTCGGGCGCGATCCGGAACCACAAGCCCGAGATCATGGAGAAGGCTTTCGCCATCGCCGGCTATCCCAAGGAAGAGCTGGAGAAGCGCTTCGGCGGCATGCTGAGAGCCCTGCAATATGGCGCGCCGCCGCATGGCGGCATCGCGCCCGGCATCGACCGCATCGTCATGCTGCTCTGCGGCGAAGAGAATTTGCGGCAGGTCGTCATGTTCCCGATGAACCAGCAGGCGGAGGACCTGCTGATGGGCGCGCCGTCGGAGGTATCGCCTAAGCAATTGAAGGAACTGCACATTCGGATTGTTCCGCCGCCCAAGGGGTAATTGTGGCAGCGGCCTTAAAGCGCGCCTTTCGCTCACTCCAACTGTTGCCCAAATGCCGAGTCATTCCTTACCCTTGACGGCGATCGCTTAAACTGGACCGATAACTAGAAAGGCGATGGGAGGGGCAGGCATGCACAAGATCATCTTCATGCGCGTCATCGCGCTCGGCGCCTTTGCCGCCTTTTGCCTGTGCGTGGCACAGGATGACGCTTTTGCGGCCGCGCTCAATACCGCCAATTTCGTCGCCGCTTGCAGCGCGGACGAGAACGTGACCGACGAGCCTGGCTTCGAGGACGGCAAGGTCACGCCGAAGGCCTATTGCGAGTGCGTCGCGGCCGAAATCGTCAAGAACAAGCTTAGCCAGGCCGATGTCGACATGCTGACGAAGATGCATAAGGACGACATCAGCGACGCCGACGCCGAGAACTATCCGACGCTCGAAGATCTGATGAACGCCAACGAAGGCTACGAGGATTCCTGCAAGACGACCCTCGGGCTCCCGACCGACGAAGGCACGGATGTCGAGGAGGGGACCGGAGAAGACGACGTGGTTCCCCAGGAGGAGGAAGCTCCTGCCCAAGACGACGGCTCCCCGCCGGAATAGGCTACCGCGTCTGTACGAGATTCTAGGGCCGCTTCGCTCTCCGGCCGCGACGGCAGGGTCGAACTTGCGCCCAGCGCCTATGCCCCCGGCGCGGAAGTCCCCAGCATTTTCATAACAGCTCTCATCAGCGGCGAGGTTTCGCGCTAAACATAGAGGCGTGGTCCCTTGCGGGGTTGATGCCGCAAAAAGATGGACCCGGAAGGGCCGGCGGGGGGACCGCCGGCGCGGGAGGCCTCTTTCCTGGAGTAAGAGGTCGAAAGGATGGGGACCATGAACTTCAGCGAGCATGTCTTCCGCTATTGCGAGCGCGGCGTAAACGAGGCGCTGCTGGCAGAGCCCATCAATGTCATCAGCAATGTCGCCTTTCTGTTTGCCGCTCTGATCGGGCTCCAGCTCCTGCTGTGGCGTCCGCGCGAGGAGCGCAGCGCCGATCATTATCTCCTTGTGTTCTTGGTGTTGGCGATCGGGGCAGGGAGCCTCGCCTTCCATCTGTTCGCGACCGAGGGCACCGAGCTGCTCGATGTCGTTCCCATCGGCCTGTTCATTCTCGTCTATCTCGGCTTTGCGCTGAATCGCTTCCTCGGCGTGCCGGTTGGGCTGACGGTGCTGCTGGTGATCGGCTTCATCGCCATCATGGCGATGACCGGGCAGGTGCAATGCTGGGAGGGCGGGGTCGGCTTGCCGGGTCCCGAGGTCCAAGGCGCCAAGCCCTGCCTCAACGGCAGCGTCTTCTATTTGCCGGCGCTCGGCGCGCTGATCATCGTCGGCTTGCTCGCCGAGGAGCGGCGGCATCGGGCGGCGCCTTATCTGCTATGGGCCGCTGCGATCCTCGCCATCTCCATCACGCTGCGTTCGCTCGATTTCGCGCTGTGCGACCGCGTGCTGATCGACGGCCGCAAAGTCGGCACCCATTTTGCCTGGCATATCCTCAACGGCTTGGCGCTGCTTCTCCTGCTGCGGGCGAGCCTCGAAGGCGCTCCCGATCTGGTTCGCGCGCCCAGGACAGAGCCCGCCACAGAGGAGCCGCCCGCGGTCCAAGCAGAATCCGAGCCGCCATTGCAGGGCGCTGGCGACGTGAGACCTGCGACAGCCGTGGAAGCCACCCTGGCCGAGGGGCTGGCGCCGCCGCCCAAGCCTTTAGCCGAAAGGGTTGCATCGGCGGGCGAAGAGGCGGCAAAGGAAGGCGAAGCCGCCGAGTCTGAGGACAAGCCTGAGCCGAAAGTGCTCTTCCCGGCTTAGGGAACGCTCCACGTTCCCGGGCTAGGCTGGCCTGAAGCGGACGTGGTGGAACTGGTAGACACACAGGACTTAAAATCCTGAGGGGGGCAACCCCCGTGAGGGTTCGACTCCCTCCGTCCGCACCACAGATATTCCCGTCATTGGTACCAGATTGGTACTTGGAGCGGCGGCTGAGGGTCGCAGCGCCGAATGGATGCACGGCGGCGGGGAAGCGTACGGAGCGCGCGACAAAGGGGACCTGGCCCGGGTGCTTCCCCCGTGGGGTCCTATGGGACCCCGGACGAGGAACTGGGGCCCCGTCCCAGCGCCAATGACCCTTCAAGATCTGGCGGCCCAGAGGGCTCCTTGCGTTTCCGGCAGCAGATGGACGAGCTCGCCCTTCGAACTCGTCGAGCAGGCTCATTTACGGTTAATCAATGGTTTCCAGTGTAACCTTCTGGGACACATCGCCCCAGGGCATCCCATGAAGTTGGTCATCGCTTCCCTCTCACTTCTCGTTCTTGTCTTTACCATGGGCGGCTCCATCGTTGTCGTGGCTGGGGTATTGACCCCCAAGGTGTTCACCGCCGCAGTAAATTGAGCCGTTGCGTGTCAGATAGGAAGGGCGACGACGCTGGATCATGGTGGAGACGTCGCCGCCCGTCACGCCGCCAACCGGTGAAAACTGAGAGAGATCTAAGCCTAACGAAAGGGCGCTGCGATGCGCTATACCGTATCTGCGGCAACGAAAGAGCACATCGACATTTGCGTTGCCACCCGCCGCATCGATTTGCTGGCTTTGTTCATTCGGCACGCTGAGCAGCTTTCGCCGGAAGTTAGAGGCTACCTCGCTGATGCCATCAAGTTGCTGCTTTCGGGCAAGCTAAAGTTTCCGAAAAAGAGGCCGAACTTTGCGGATTGGTTCGTGCTTGCTGCGCAGGTTCGGGCATTGGAGGGGGCCGGTTGGGAAGAGCTGGCCGCTTTGCCGCCAAACGTGGACATGCCGAGGCCCCGCGCCGATGTCCGCTAAGCGTTAGCGTGACGGGGAGCGGGGGAAGCGGCGCCGCTGCCCAGTCGCCACCGCGCGACAACGCCTCCCTCCCACCTATCTTGCTCCCGCTTGCGCATAGCTCAGCTCCCAGCGAAACTGCGAAGGATCGAAACGAGCCGTGCAGTGCAGGCTCGCGCGTCGCCAGCAAGTGACTGGCTAGGTGCTCTAATTTTCAAGGTGAGAGGGGCGGACTCAGACGCTCGGCTGCGCGGGAGCACTTGCAGCAGTGCGTTGAGTCGCCCACCTCCGTCCACATGCGCGGGCGTCTGCGCCCACGCCGGGGCCCGCGCCCGACAAGAGGCTCCGTGCGCCATAATTTGTCATGGGTGTCACACAGCCATCATCTACGGCCTCTAGCCTGGGAGGAATTTTGATGCGGTCTTCTCTGCTTAGAGAGCCTCGGTCGGAGTCCCCCGGCCGGGGCTTTCGTCATGGAGGTTCGGATGGCCTTCCGGCTCGTCCACGCGCAGTACGACCGCAAAAGTCTCCGAGCCTATGTGGAGCTGCGAGATGACGATGCCGATGGTGGGGAAGTGATCGTCACCGCCATCTTCTCTTATCGACGCACCAGCATCATTACCAAGCGCGCGCTGGAGCAAGATCTCGCGACCAAAGCGAGGCATTTGATGAAGCGAGCCTCGGTCGGCCTGGACGGACGATGAACGCCAATTCGGCCGGTGCGGAACCGTTTGATTGTGACAAGAGGGTGTCGTGGCCATTTTTGGCGTAGGCATCGCCGAGCGCCTTTGGTGCGGGCAGGGCTTTCAGAGCAAAGAGTTTCAAGGTCGTGGCAAAAGACAAGAAGAAATACAGGACGGCGATTTATCACCCGCCAAAGTCGGGGATGCCGTATTTGGTGGTCACCGTCTCGCCTGAGGGCGTGACCGCCACCGCATGCGAGTCAAAGGATGAAGCGAGAATTCTCGCGTCCAGCAAGACGATGAAAGTTCCGGTCGAGGACGCGAGCACGAACGCGAAATCCTGAGGCCAAACAGCCGTAGGGTTCGACTCCCCCCATCCGCGCCAATCTCACAGTCAGCGCTGCAACACATAGATGCCGGGAGCGGGCCACAGCGGCACCAGCCCGCGGTCGGGCGCGCCCATCGCGGGCGGCGCCACCTGTTCCGCCGTGCTGCGCTGTTTGAGCCAATCCGCGAAAGCCGGCCACCACGAGCCTTCGGCCGGCGTCGCCATGGACAGCCAAGTGTCGGCATCGACATAACGGTCGCCGCGCCGGCGTGTCGCCGAGTGGTAGCGGCGCCCGCGATGGCCGGGCTCGGACAGGATGCCGGCATTGTGTCCGCCATTGGTCAACACGAAAGTGAGCTCGCTGTCAGTGAACAGGTGCAGCTTATAGACTGAGCGCCAGGGCGCGATGTGGTCGGTCTCGGTGCCGACGCAAAACATCGGCGCGCGGATGTCCTTCAGCGCGATCACCCTGCCTTCAACCGCATAGCGACCGGCGGTGAGCCGGTTCTCCAGGAACAGCCCGCGCAAATATTGCGAGTGCATGCGGTAGGGCAGGCGTGTGCGGTCGGCGTTCCAGGTGGTGAGGTCGGTGGCGCCATCGCGCTCGCCGAGCAGGTATTCGCGCGTCACCTTCGACCAGATCAGCTCGTTAGGCCGCAGCAACTGGAACGTGTTTGCCATCTGCTTGGTGTCGAGCACGCCCTGGTCCCACATCATGTCCTCGATGAAGGCGATCTGGCTTTCGTCGACGAACAGCATGAGCTCGCCGGCCTCGCTGAAGTCGGTCTGCGCGGCGAGGAAGGTAAGAGTGGCAAGCCGCTGATCGTTGTCGCGGGCCATGGTGGCCGCGGCGATGGCGAGCAAGGTGCCGCCGATGCAGTAGCCGCAAGCATGCACCTTGCTGTCGTGAACAATGGCATTGATCGCGTTCAGCGCCGCCATCACGCCCGAGGTGCGATAGGCATCGAAGGTGATGTCGCGATCGGCCGGCGTGGGATTGCGCCAGGAGATCATGAATACGGTGAAGCCTTGGCCGACGAGATAGCGGACCAGCGAATTTTGCGGGCTGAGATCGAGCACGTAATATTTCATGATCCAGGCGGGCACGATCAGTAGCGGCTCGGCGATCACGCTCTCAGTTGCCGGCTTGTATTGGATCAGCTCCATCAGCTCGTTGCGGAACACAACCTCGCCCGGGGTGATGGCGACTTCCTCTCCAACGGTGAAGTGGTCGTCGAGAGCGGCGGGTTCCATGAGCATGGCGCGCAACGCGTCCTGCTGGAGATTGAGCATGCCGCGCCAGAGATTGGCGCCGCCTTCCCGCAGCGTATGCTCGATGATCACCGGATTGAGCCAAGGGATGTTGGACGGGGAGATGGCGTCGAGCGTTTGCCGGCCCATGAAGGCGACCCGCGCGGCACTGTCCGGCGTCATGCCGCGAATGGGCCTTGTCGCGCTCCGCCACCAGTCCTCTTGCGCGAGGAACGCCTGTTGCCAGAACACGACGGGGAAGCTCTCCCAGGCCTTGTCTTCGAAACGCCGGTCTCCCTTGGAAGGGACGAATGGTTTCTCGTCAGCCGTTCCCTTGGTGGCTGAGTTGAGCACGAAGCGCGCGAGGCGAGCCGCCGCGTTCAGGGCGAGAAGCGAAAGCTCCAGCTGCCGCCCCGGCGCGCGGGCGAGATGCGAGGCCCATTCGAACCAGGCGGCAAACTCGGCGTGAGGGGAAATGCCCTGGGTGAAGCGCGCGAGCGTCGCCCGCGCCAGCCGGTCGATGGTCTCGAAGGATGGCCCATCCGGCGGCGGCAATCCATCATCGCGCGGCTTTGCCGCCGGAAGCTGATCCGTTGCCGGCCGGGCAGGGGTAAAATGAGGGCTTTGATCCATTGCCTTAAGGGTTTGCCGAAAGCCCGGGGGACACGCCTTGCTTCATGTCAAATGGGGGGTGGCGGGCCTTTCGACCATGCTGCCAAACAGGGGTGAAGCTTTGGTGATGGCTGTGCAGCAAATTGCCGCGAATGGGCCAGAAGCGGCCGTTCTCGCCTGAGTTGCGCGCATCCTCGCTTCGTCTATCGGCGGATCGGAAAACCCAATCGACAAGCCCTGTCCCGCTTCGTAGGCTGACCTAAATCAGCCTCCACAAGGAGGCATAAGCTTAGGGGAGGGTGCTTCATGAATATTCGGCCTCAACGCCAGATCTTTTTCGGCGCCTGCCCGCATGACTGTCCCGACACTTGCGCCATGGTCTACGAGGTCGAGAACGGCAAACTGGTCGAGGTCAGGGGCAACAAAGACCATCCGATGACCCGCGGCGGCCTTTGCGTGAAGCTGAAAGACTTCCACGATCACCACGCCAATCCCGACCGGCTGACGCATCCGCTGCGCCGGACGGGGCCAAAGGGCTCCAAGCAATTCGAGCGCATCTCTTGGGACGAGGCGATCGCCGAGATCGGCAGGCGGTGGCGCGAGATCATCGCCACCTATGGCAGCCAGGCGATCATGCCCTATTCCTATCTCGGCAATATGGGCCTGGTGCAGGGCATCAACTCTGGCGATCCGTTCTTCAACCGCCTCGGCACGACGGTGAACGAAAAGACCTTCTGCGCGTCGGGCTCTTCCACCGCATGGCTGCTCACCGTCGGCCCGACCGGCGGTGTCGATCCGGAAAGCTTCGTGCATTCCAGGTTCATCGTGATCTGGGCGTGCAACTCGATCTCGACCAATTTGCATCATTGGCCGTTCGTACTCGAGGCGCAGAAGCGCGGCGCCAAGGTGGTTGTCATCGACAGCTACCGATCTCGCACGGCCAAGGCCGGAGACTGGCATATCTGCCCGCGGCCCGGTACCGACGGCGCGTTGGCGATGGGCGTCATCAACTCGATCATCGAGCAGGGACTGGT
>JBAUOI010000424.1:0-3400 GCA_049579665.1 Methyloceanibacter sp. | reverse complement strand
GATGGCGCCGGCCAAAATGAGATCGCGGCCTTGCTCGGGCAGCAGCATGAGCGCGACGCCGAGATTGGCGAGGATGAAGGAGAACTCGCCGATCTGCGCCAGCGACGCCGAGACGGTAAGCGCGGTGGCGTTGGCGTAGCCGTAGCCGCGCACGATGGCATACGCGGCAAGCGATTTGCCGACGAGGATGATGAGCAGCGTGGCAAGCACCGGCAGCGGCTCCCGCACCAGAATTGTGGGGTCGAACAGCATGCCGACCGAGACGAAGAACAGGACGGCGAAGGCGTCGCGCAAGGGCAGCGTCTCGGTGGCGGCCTGCTGGCTCAATTTCGACTCGCTCAAGATCATGCCGGCGAAGAAGGCCCCGAGCGCGAACGAGACGCCGAACAACTCGGCGGCGCCGAACGCCGCGCCGAGCGCGATCACCAGCACCGACAGCCGGAACAGCTCGCGGCTGCCGGTATGCGCCATGGCATGCAGGATCCACGGGATCGCCCGCTTGCCCACGATCAGCATGACGGCAACGAAGGCGGCGATCTTGGCGGCGGTCAGCCCTAGTGCCAGCGCGACCTCTGTCGGGCTCGCGCCCTCGCCCTGGAGCAGACCGGCGACGACCGGCAGCAGGACCAGCGCCAGCACCATGGCGATGTCCTCGACGATCAGCCAGCCGACGGCGATCCGCCCGCGCTCGGTCTCGATCAATCGCCGCTCCTGCAACGCCCGCAACAGCACGACCGTGCTCGCCACGGATAGCGCAAGGCCAAACACGAGACCCGCGCCGATGCCCCAGCCGAACCAGGCCGCGAGCCCCATGCCGAGCAGCGTCGCGCAGGCGATCTGGGCGATGGCCCCCGGGATGGCGATCTTTTTGACGGAAAGCAGATCCTCGAGCGAGAAATGCAGGCCGACGCCGAACATCAAGAGAATGACGCCGATCTCGGCGAGCTGGCCCGCGAGATTCTGGTCGGCGACATAGCCCGGCGTGAACGGGCCGATGACGATGCCAGCCAGGAGATAACCCACCAGCGGCGGCAGCTTGACCTTGTGCGCCACGGCCGCGAACGCCCAAGCCAACGTCAGCGCGGCGACAATGGTGGTGATGAGGGGTGTGTAATGCGGCATGATCGGCCGGGACAGCTTTAGCTGGTCGAGGCCTGTTTTTCCACCGGCATGGGCGGCACCGGCTGTGTGCTTTCGCGGCTGGACTGCGCCACCAGCAGCGCGATCTCCGCCACATTGTCGAGCATGGCCTTGGCGATCTCATGCTCGCCCATGACCACGAGCGTCGCACCATGGCGCCTGAGATAATCGATCTCTTCCTCCGAATGCGCGCGGGCGATGATCTGCAGGTTCGGATTGATAGCATGGGCCTGCTGCACCACTTGGCCGCCCTCGAAAGCGTCGGGAATGGCAACCAGCAGGCAGCGCGCCTCGGGCAGATTGGCCGCTTGGATGACGGCCGGATCGGCGGCATTGCCCTCCAGCGCCTCGATGCCTTCCTGCCGCAGCGCCGCGACCCCCTCCTCGTCGTCCTCGATGACGAACAGCGGAACGCTCTGCTCGCTCAAGGCCGAGCTGATGAAGCTGCCAACCCGGCCATGGCCGACCAGCACGACATGGTTCTTGAGACTGGTCGGCCGGATCGGCTCGCGCATCGGCGCTGCTTCCTCCGGCGTTTCGGCCGCCGCGGCGTCCGCGAGCGCCTTCTCGCGCCGGGCCGAATAGATGTCGAGCGCAGCGAACAGCAGCGGATTGACGAGAATACTGATGATGGCGCCGGCCAGAATCAGGTCGCGCCCATCCTCCGGCAGAAGGCCGAGCGCGAGGCTACGGTCGGCGAGGATGAACGAGAACTCGCCGATCTGCGCCAGCGAGGCCGTGACCATCAACGCGGCTGAGCGCGAATGCCCGAACAGTCTCACCACGAGAAACGCCGCGAGCGACTTGCCGACCAGGATGATCAGCACGGTGGCGAGCAGCGCCAAAGGTGCCGCCAGCACGATCGTCGGATCGAACAACATGCCGACCGAGACGAAGAACAGCACGGCGAAGGCGTCGCGTAACGGCAGCGACTCGGTCGCGGCCTGCTGGCTCAATTGCGACTCGCTCAACATCATGCCGGCGAAGAAGGCGCCAAGCGCGAGCGAGATGCCGAACAGCTCTGCCGCGGCGTAGGCGACGCCGAGCGCGATCGACAGCACGGCGAGGCGGAACAGCTCGCGGCTTCCGGTATGGGCGACATAATGCAGGATGGCCGGGATCAGCTTCTTGCCGACCAGCAGCATGACGGCGATGAAAATGGCGACCTTGCCAAGCAGGATGGTGATCGAACGCACGATCTCGACCGCGCCCGGCGCCGTCTCCATGCCGCGGAACAGCGCCGTGAGTCCCGGGAGCAGCACAAGCACCAGCACCATGACGATGTCTTGCACGATCAGCCAACCGACGGTGATGCGGCCGCGCTCGGTCTCGATCAGCCGCCGCTCCTGGAGCACCCTCAGCAGAACCACGGTGCTCGCCACCGACAGCGCCACGCCGAAGATGAGCCCCGCCCCCGCCGACCAGCCGAGCGACCAGCCGACCAGCATGCCGAGTGGCGTGGCGACCAGCCCTTGCGCCAGCGCCCCCGTAATGGCGATGGCCCGGACCGACAGCAGATCCTTGAGCGAGAAATGCAAGCCGACGCCGAACATCAGCAGAATGACGCCGACTTCTGCCAGCTGATTGGCGATGTTCTGGTCGGCGACGAAACCCGGCGTGAACGGGCCGATGACGATGCCTGCCACCAGATATCCGACCAGCGGCGGCAGCCTGAAGCGGTTGGCAAGCACGCCAAAGGCGAAGGCGAGCACGAGGCCGATCGCGATGGTCGATACGAGTGGCGGCACATGCAGCATTTGCGCGAGCTCCTGGCCTACACCCTGACAATGAACGGCGCCGCCGACAATCCCTTAGCGTGGGTCGGTTGATGCTTGGTCGGCGTTGATGGAGCGTTAGGCACGCGGGCGGCGAAGCATCGCGATCGCGACCCCAATGCTGGTCTTGCATTGGCCGCCATGCTTTAATGCGTCGGTGAGTGTGTTCGACTACAGAGCTCCCGCCGAGCTTTAGGCCAGCGCGAGCAAGACCGGTAAGCGGCCCATGCGCTATACGCGCTTCAAGAGTGCCGCCGAAGCGATCAAATACGCCGTCGAGGTGCTTCCGCCCGAGCTCTTGATCGGCAGCACGCTCGAGGTGAACGAGGAGCGATTCGACGGCTTCGGCATCCGTGCGCTGTACGACAGCGCGAAATATCCGTTGCGGCGGAGAAAAGTCAGCTAGCTCGGAGATTTGCGCGTGCTTTCTTAACCGCAAATGTCCTGTTTAACTTGACATTAAGCCGGCTGGCCTCCATGTTCCC
>JBAUOI010000423.1:0-2366 GCA_049579665.1 Methyloceanibacter sp. | reverse complement strand
TTGCCGTTCCTGTCCATGCACGCCCGCAAGCCCGCGGTTTCGAGCCCATAGTCGCCGCAATATTTGTGATAGTCGGCGGCGCAGGATTTCTGCACCGCCTTGCTGTAGGAATCGGCATGCGCTGTGCCAGCGAGGCAGAGCGCCGAGAGGCAAGCGACAAAGGCTGTCGCGCGAATGATCCGCATCGGAAATCCCCCAGGTCTGATTCAGGTCTGAAGCTTAAGCCGAAATGGGACGCGCCGTTCCCCCTGGCGCGGGCACCAATGCAAAAAGATGTGCATATTGGCTTTTGCGCAACAGCCGAGATTTTAGGTTGTGCTAGCACCTCGCGCAGCTTGAGCGCGCCTCTCTTTGCGCAAAGCATTCTGCCCACGATGGACTAGCGGGTTGTGGCGGCATTGCCGAGGTAGATCCAGCCGGTCTTCGACGTGGCTGGGTCGTCGACCTCGACCCAGTTGCGCTTTCGGCTTACGAGGCGAAGCTTCGCACCCTTCGCCATCACGCCTAGAACCGCCGCCGACGGCGAAGGCGCGTCGCGAAGATTGACGTAGGCGGTCGGTGTGACCCAGTTCGCCTCTGCATCGTCGCTCTTGGGCGGTTCGGGCCGTCTGGTCGGCAATGGCACGGCCTCCGCACTGACTGGCGCGGCATCTGGGCTGGCAGGAACGGCATAGATCGATGCCGTCTCGTCGTCCGCAGCGGCATCGGGCTGTTGCGCTGCGGTTGGCGAGATTTGTGGCTCCGCTGGCTCGGTTGCGATTCCCCCCGCGTCGGCTTCGGCTTCGGCAGTGTCTCGATCGGCGATCAAGCTGAGCGTCATCGCGGCGTCGGCGACGACGCGATCGCCGGGCGCGACGAGCCGGATGGTGAGCTTCGATTCGGCGTTCGCAAAAGCCGGCAGCACGAGATGCAAATCGCCGATCTCGTCGGGCCTCAAAGTCCATTCCGTCGCGCCGCGGCGCTGGCCGCTGGACAATCTGCTACCTTGCGGCAGGCCGCTGATGACGATGACGCTGCTTGGCGGGATGGCATCGGTGCCGTCGAGCGCAATCGGGAAGCTGACATGCTGGCCGGCCGATGCCTCGAGCGCACTCGGCGCGGAAAGAACCGGAGGCGGAAGCGCGGCGTGGACGGGCGTAGGGCTCGCTTTGGACGATGCCGCGGGCTTGGACCAAGGCATGTCGATCGCGCGGAGCCAGAAGGCGGCGAGCGTCAGGTTTGGCAGCAGCGCCGCCACGACGAGAATCGCGGTCAGCCTTTTGATCCCCGAGGCCATGGCGAAAAACGGGGCAGTCAAGGGCGCCTGGACGGCCGGTTGTGCCTCGCCGCCGGAAGGAACCGCCGGCGGCCGGGGCGCGAAGCGTTGCGCGATGCGGGACGCCGCCACGCCGTCGGTGTGCGGCGAGCGACTTTCTGCATAAGCTTTGATCAGCTCGAGGCGCTCCGGCGTCAGCGGCAAGGGCGCTTCTATGGCGCCCGCCACATAGTCGGCTCTTGTTCTGGCATTGCTATTGGCGACGCCCTTCGGCAGGCGCGCGATGCCATCCGGATGGGCGGTTCGAGGCTTGATCTCGAGTAGAGCCATCGGATCCTCAGAACTCCAATCGCGCCATGCGCGGAGACCCGGCGCAAAGACTGCGACCGACCAGGGGCGAGATTCCGCTTTTCCTCGCCAACTTGACTTGTGTGACGCCATATACCGAACGCGCAAAACAACAGCGCGAGGGTTGCTCCCCGAACGCATACACTGCCCAGCCATGGCGGCGGGCCATTACTGGCGCTGCAATCCCTCTCGATCCTGCAACGCGCCAAGCGTCGACCGGTTCCCTGGACGGCTGACAGATTTGGAAGGCTCGCTTCGTCAGAGCGATGCCGGCTCGCCCCATGGAAGAGAGGGAGGTTCTGGCTCCGCCGATGCAGGTATGCGGACTCCTTGCCGCGACACGTGCGTCCGGAGTTCGAGGGGGTGTGGCCCGGCCATCCACGATCTGCGCGTGCTGCACGGGGATCCGATTCCGCAGCCCAAGCTCGATCGGCTCGGCCTTTGATCCAACAGGGCTTTCTGTCCCTTCTCGGGACGTTCCCCACCCATTGCCGAAAGCACCGACTCCATAGCCAACGGCTATTGGGAAAACGCTCGGCCGTGACCCATCTCAGTAGTGTTCGAGCGGCACCCTTGGCCAGCCGATCGAACCAGAGATCAACCGGCCAAACCCTAAAGGAGAACTCTCATGAAGAAGCTTTTTATCGCCGTTGCCCTGATCGTCGCCTCCGCCGCCCCCGTGATGGCCGAAGGCTTCCCGAACCCCTACAGCACCAGCCGCTAATCCCGGCGTCCAACCGAACAGCTAAAGGAGATACCCCCA
>JBAUOI010000422.1:0-7556 GCA_049579665.1 Methyloceanibacter sp. | reverse complement strand
AGGCGCCTTCGGCAAAGACCGCACGCAAGAACGGGGTGGCACCAGCCAGATCTCCGTCGTCGACGACCAGGGCAATGCTTTCTCCTTCACCACCAGCATCGAGTTTGCCTTCGGCGCGCGGACCATGGTGCGCGGCTTCCTGCTCAACAACCAGCTCACCGATTTCTCCTTCGAGCCGATCGACGAGGAAGGCCGCGCCGTCGCCAATCGCGTCGAGCCCGGCAAACGTCCACGCAGCGCCATGGACCCGGCCATGGTGTTCGGCGACGGCGGCCGCTTGCGTTACGTGCTGGGCAGCCCAGGCGGCCCCTTGATCATTGCGTTCAACGTCAAGACGATCCTGGCGCTGATCGATTGGGGCCTCGACCCCGCGCAAGCGGTTGCGCTGGTCAATTTCGCCGGCACCGAGAATGCGCTTCTGCTCGAACCCGGCAGCGAATGGGACCCCCTTGCCGCCTCGCTCAACGCCATGGGTCATCAGGTTCGTCGCGTGCCAATGACCAGCGGCGAGCACGTCATAGCGGTGACGCCAGACGGGCTCCAAGGTGGCGCCGACCCCCGCCGCGATGGCGTGGCTCTGGGGGATTGATGGTCAACACTACCCTCACGATCGCCGTGCGCGGTGCCGGCGTAGTCGGTCTATGGCAGGCGCTGCTGCTGTCACGGCGCGGCCATGCCGTGACCCTTTATGAGCGCTCCGCCCAACCTTTCGTCGACGCATGCAGTCCTTATGCCGGTGCCATGCTCGCGCCGCGCTGCGAGGAGGAAAGCGCCGAGGCAGTGATCGGCGAGCTCGGCAGACGAGGCATCGCGCTGTGGAAAGACACCTATCCCGGCACCAAGACCAACGGCTCGCTCGTCGTTGCGCTGCATCGCGACCGCGCCGAGCTCGACCGCTTCGCCCGCGTGACCGGCGGGCACCAGCGCTTGTCACCCGAAGAGCTTGCTGCGCTCGAGCCGAGTCTGACCGACCGCTTCGCTGGCGCGCTGCTTTATCAAGAAGAAGCTCACCTCTCGCCCGACGCGGCGCTCCGTTTCTTGCTCGATGCGGCGATCGCGGAAGGCGTGGATTTGCGCCTCGGCGACAGAGAGGTGCCGCAAGGCGCAGATCTCGTCATCGATTGCCGGGGCCTCGCCGCCAAGGACCACCTCCCGACGTTGCGCGGCGTGCGCGGCGAGCGAATTGTCATCAGGAGCCGCGAGGTTGATCTTGCGCGGCCCATCCGGCTGTTGCATCCGCGCTTTCCGCTTTACGTTGTCCCCTGGGGCGAGGGTGTTTACATGATCGGCGCCACGGTGATCGAGAGCGCGGAGACCGGCGCCATCACGCTTCGCTCCGCGCTCGACCTGCTGTCGGCGGCCTATGCGCTCGATCCCGCTTTCGCCGAGGCGGAGATCGTGCGTCAGGGCGCCGGCGCGCGCCCCGCCTTCCCCGACAATCGGCCTAGGATTATCCCAAGGAACAGCTATATCTTCGTCAACGGCCTATATCGGCATGGCTTTCTGCTCGCGCCGGTTCTGGCTGAGTTGGTCACCGCCTATATCGAGACCGGCGCGACGCACCCGGAGGTGTTTCTTGCAGATCCTGCTCAACGGTGAGGCTTACGCCACCGACGCGAAGACGCTCGATGAGCTTTGCGCGCGGCTCGGCTTGGCCGAGGCGAAGATCGCCACCGCCGTCAACGGCAATTTCGTCGCCTCGGTGGCACGCCCGGCCATCGAACTGGCGCCTGCCGACGAGATCGAGATCGTGGCGCCGAGGCAGGGCGGCTGATGCTCACCCTTTACAGCAAGAGCTTTACCTCCCGGCTGCTGCTTGGCACGGCGCAATATCCCTCGCCCGAGAGCCTGAGGCAGGCGGTCAAGGCGTCCGGCGCCGAGATCGTCACCGTCTCGCTCCGGCGCGAGTCGGCGCGCGCCCTGACCGGCCAGGGCTTCTGGGCGCTGATCGAGCAGCTCGGCTGCCGTGTTCTGCCCAACACGGCCGGCTGCCGCACGGCGAAGGAGGCGATCGCCACCGCGCAGATGGCGCGCGAATTGTTCGGCACCGACTGGATCAAGCTTGAAGTGATCGCCAATGACGACACCTTGCAGCCCGATCTGTTCGGTCTGGTCGAGGCCGCGTCGGCTCTCAGCGCCGACGGCTTCGAGGTGCTGCCCTACACCACCGAGGATCTCAGCGCCGCCGAACGCCTTGTCGCCGCCGGCTGCGCCGTGTTGATGCCGTGGGCCGCGCCGATCGGCTCGGCGCGCGGGCTGATCAACAAGGAAGCGCTGAAGACGCTGCGCGCCTATTTCCCCGACATCCCGCTCGTCATCGACGCCGGCATCGGCACGCCCTCGCATGCGGCCGAGGCGATGGAGTTGGGCTACGACGCCATCCTGCTCAACACGGCCGTGGCCAAGGCGGCCGATCCGGTGAAGATGGCGCAAGCCTTCGCGCGCGCGATCGAAGCGGGACGGCTTGCCTTCGAGGCAGGTCCGATCGAGCCGCGCGACATGGCCTCACCGTCGACGCCCGTCGCAGGGACCCCTTTCTTCAAGATCGATCACGCGTCCTGATCGATCCTGGTCTTGCACCGCCTTGATCAACCTCGATCCCTTCTACCCCGTCGTCCCCGACACCAACTGGCTCGCGCGGCTGCTGCCGCGCCGCATCAGGCTGGTGCAACTGCGCATCAAGAACGAGACCCGCCGCGTCGTGCATGGCGAGATCAAGCGGGCCATCGGACTTTGCGCCGTGCATCGCTGCCAGCTCGTCGTCAACGACTATTGGCGCGAGGCGATCGATCTCGGCGCGACCTTCGTGCATCTCGGCCAGAAGGACCTCTCCGCCGCCAATCTCCGCGCCATCAGGGCCGCCAATATCAAGATCGGCGTCAGCACGCATAGCTTTGAGGAGCTGGAGGCCGCTTTGGAAGCCGAGGCCGACTATGTTGCGCTCGGCCCCATCTACGCGACCACGCTGAAGCAGATGCCCTGGCCGCCGCAGGGCCTTCCGCGTATCGCCGAATGGCGCGAGCGAATCGGTTGCCCGCTGGTGGCAATCGGCGGCATCACCCTCAGCCGCGCCCCGCTGGTGCTTGCCGCAGGGGCCGATTCCGTGGCGGTCATTACCGACATTATGACAAGCCAAGATCCTGAAACACGTGTGGAAAATTGGCTCGAGGCCACCGCCCACTGGCGCAATTCGTCCACAGGCCGTCAACATGGCTGAGAGCGCAGTTTGGGGCTTGACCGGAAACCCTTCGCCCGAGGATCATCGCGGTTAACGGGGGTTGGTCACTGGTTAATCCAGGGGGCTTTATGAGTTATCGTCTCGATCCGGCAATGCCGATGAGCGAGGCAGTCAGGCGCGTAGCCTTCGGCGAGCTTGAGATTGCCCACGGCGCGCTGGCGACCCCGCCTGAACGGCATAGCGGCGTGCATAGCGCCCGCAAATGCCTGAAGCGCCTTCGCTCGCTGCTCTTGCTGGTGCGACCTGGTATGCCGGAGCCGGTGTTCGCCAATCTCACCGACCGACTCGCCGTGATCGCGCGCGGCCTTGCACCCGCGCGCGACGCCCATGCCTTGATCGACGCTGTCGATAAGCTCGAGCGCGAGACGGGACCCGGACCGGGCCAAGGCCCGATCCAATCCTTGCGCGCCTGGCTGCATAAGCGACGGCACGCGGCCGAGCAGAATTTGGAGAAGAGCGCGGCATCGGATGCCATGCGCGCGCTTCTGGAGCTGCGCCCCGCCTTTGCCGGGCTTGCCGTCTATCCCGACGACTTCCGTTCCGTCGCCAAGGGGCTTCGCCGCGGCTACCGCGCGACCCGCCAAGCGTTTCAGCAAGGCTTTGCCGAAGGCCGCGACGAGGATCTCCACGAGTGGCGAAAGGGCGTGCAGCATCATTGGCGCCAGATGCAACTTCTGGCACCGTGCTGGCCGTCCGAGCTTAACGCGCGTGCCGAAGCTGCGCGCGGACTCTCGCAGATCCTTGGCGACGATCACGACATCTCGCTCTTGACCCGCCTCGTCTCCACGCCGACCATGATATTCGGCACCCCCGAGGAGACCGCAGCCTTTCTCAAGCGCTGCCGCAGGCGCCACAAGGCGCTGCGCAAAGACGCGAGCACCGAAGGCGACAGGCTGTTCGCCGAGCGCTCGCGGCCCTTCGCCGAGCGGATCGAGGCTTATTGGCAGATCGCCACCGGCAGCGTGGCCGAGACGATCGCCGAAACGCGACCCGACAACGTCGTGGCCTTCGGCGATCTGCGCACGCCGCGCGCGAGCTAGAGTCCCCTCGCCTCGCGCCACGCCTGGAACATCAGCACCGTCCACAAGGACTGATGCCAGTCGCGGCGCCGGTCGAGATGTTCGCGCCACCGCGCCAGGATGGGAGCCGGGTCGAGCAGCCCCCCCGCGGCAAGGCGCCTCTCCGACAAGAGTTCCTCAGCCCAGGGACGCAAGGGGCCCCTGAGCCACTGTCCGATCGGCAGCGCGAAGCCCATCTTCGGCCGCTCGACCAGCCGCTTCGGCACATGGCGGTAGAGCACCTGGCGGAGCAG
Source organism: Methyloceanibacter sp. (assembly GCA_049579665.1). GTDB lineage: Bacteria > Pseudomonadota > Alphaproteobacteria > Rhizobiales > Methyloligellaceae > Methyloceanibacter. Next base: position 3,006 of record JBAUOI010000422.1, on the reverse strand, counting down.
CCATTTGCTTTTTCCGCGCCGCATCAACAGGCGCGAGGGCAGCCGCCAGGTCAGCTCCACTACGCGATGGTCGAGCAGCGGCACGCGTACTTCGAGGGCAACCGCCATGCTCGCGCGATCGACCTTGGTGAGGACGTCGTCCGGGAGATAGGTGGCGGCGTCGAGATATTGCATGCGGTCGAGCGCGTCGGGGAGCTTGGCGACGACACTCTCGTCGAACACCGCGCCTTTCAGCTCGGTGCCATGTTTCACCAGCGTCTCCGGGTCCTGCCAGGCGCTGACCAGAGCGCGATAGGCCCCTTGCTGGCCTTCGCGCAACATTGCCGCGGCCTTGAAGATCTTCTCGCTTGGATGCGGCAGGCGTTGACGCTCCGGCAAAAGTCCGAACAAGCGCTCCCACAGCGTCGGGCCCACCATGCTGAGCCCGCAGGCGAGCGCCTTGCCCGCTGCTTCCGGCGTTCCCGTCAACAATCGCGCAAATCTATGCCGGTTATAGCCCGCGAACAGCTCATCCCCGCCGTCCCCCGACAATGCGACCGTGACGTGCTCGCGGGTCAGCTTCGACAAGAGATAGGTCGGCACTTGCGAGGAATCGGCGAACGGCTCGTCATAGATCGTCGGCAGCGCGGGGATCACGCCCTCGACCTCTTCCGGCGAGACATAGAGCTCGGTGTGCTCGGTGCCGAGATGCTCGGCGACCGCCTTGGCATGCGGCGCCTCATCATAGCCCTTCTCAGCGAAGCCGATGGAATAGGTCCTCACCGGGGCATTGCTGCGCACCCGCATCATCGCCGCAACGGTGGATGAGTCGATGCCGCCGGAGAGAAACGCGCCGAGCGGCACGTCCGAGACCAGTCGCCGCTGCACCGCATCGCCAAGCAGCGATTCCAGCGCATCCGTCGCCTCTGCGGCGCCGAGATCGAGAGGCGCCGCCCTGCCCCGCGTCGCGACATCCATCAGGCTCCAATAGGTCCAGACATCGGCCTTGCCGTCGGCCTCGATGCTGACGCCGGTCCCCGGCGCTAGCTTGTCGATGCCGCGATAGATTGAATGCGGCGACGGCACATAGGCAAAGCGGAGATAAGAGGCGAGCGCGTCGAGATTGATCTCGGGGCGCCACTCGGGGAGCGCCTCGAACGCCTTCAGCTCGGAGGCGAACACCATGCGCCCGTTCTGCCGGCCCCAATAGAGCGGCTTGATGCCGAGCCGGTCGCGCACCAGGCTAAGCCGGCGCGCCTTGCGGTCGAACACGGCGAAGGCGAACATGCCGATCAAGCGCTCAACGGTCGCGCGCACGCCCCATGCGGCGATGGCCTCGACGATGATCTCCGTATCTGAGTGGCCCCTGAACCGGCGGCCAAGCGCTTCAAGCTCGGGCCTGAGCTCAGGCGCGCTATAGATCTCGCCGTTATAGGTGATGACATAGCGGCCGCAGGCCGACGCCATGGGCTGCGCGCCGGCGGGCGAAAGATCGATGATGGAAAGCCGCGTATGCGCTAGGGCGACGCCCGCGTCGGCATCAACGAACACGCCGCGCGCATCGGGGCCGCGATGGGCGAGCTTCGCCGCCATGGCTTGGGCGACCGCTTCGAGCGCCTGCGTCCCTGACCGGCGCTCTAGCTCGAGAAAGCCGGCGATGCCGCACATGCCTTCAGACCCTCACCTCCATCCCATCATAGGAGACCTCCCAGCCGGCGCGTTCGATCGCCGCCCGCTCGGGCGAATCCTCGCGCAGCGCCGGATTGGAGTTGTTGATGTGGATGAAGATTTTGCGGCCGATGCCGAGCGGGTCGATCTGCTCGATCGAGCCCGCGCTTCCAGACATGTTCATGTGCCCGATGCGCTCGCCCGTCTTGTTCATGAGTCCTTGGGCGATCATCTCATCGTTGGTGTAGAGCGTGCCGTCGAAGAACAGGAGCGGCGCCCCTTTGAGTCTTGCGCGCAACGCGTCGTCGAGCCTGGCGCAGCCGGGAATATAGAAGAAGTAGCTCCCGCTTGCGGTGTCGGTGATTTTCAAGCCAGTCGTGTCGCCTTCCTGCGTGCCGAATCCCGCTCCGGCCTTCTCGTCCTCGAGGTAAAGCGGCACCTTGCCCGGCACCGGGAAAGGCTCGATTGTCATGCCCACGGGCCCCGCCGGGCCTTCAACCGTGAAGGGCCGGCCATATTCCATGACCACACGCTTGACAAGGCGCGCGTCGAGCACATCGAACACGCTGTTAGAGGCTAGCACGTCGAGCACACGGGCGGTGCCATAGATGGTGAAAGGCTGCCCTTCGCGCAGACAGAGCAGGCCGGCGATCGCGTCGACATCGCCATTGGTCAGGACCACGGCCTTGATCGGGCTGTTGCGCGGACCCTCGTCCGGGTCCGGATAGAGCTCCGGCGTGTCGTTGATCTGCTGACGCAAATCGGGGGCGGCGTTGAGCAGCACCCATTGACGGCCATCGGCGCTGACCGCCGCCGACGCCTGGCTGCGGGGAGAGAGCCCCGCTCTACCCTGACGCACGTCAGCCGAATTGCGGCCGTTACAATTCCACTGCGGAAAGCCGCCGCCTGCCGCTGAACCGAGGACCTTGATCACCATGGCTACGAACCAATGGCGATTGAGATGGTACCCCGTCAAGGCAAAAAGCAAACGGCCTCCGCGTCAAGCGGAGGCCGCTTCGTCTGGGGAGACTGCCGTCCTTAGAACGCAAGCGACCCTTGGAATTTCAGTGCCGTGTCGGAGGTGGCATCGGTCAGTCCGAACTGAACGCCGACATTCAACGAGAACTCCATCTCGGGCGCTTCGGCGACCTTATCGTCGTCATCTTTGAGGTTCTCGCCTTCGCCCTCGTCCTCTTCCTCGCCCGGATTGTAGAACAGCGTCGGACCGAGGCTGTGGGCCTGGTCGTTGAACGAGCCGGCATTGGAGAGATCCTCGATCTCGCCGAACATCTCGACGCCGAGGCCCCAATGCTTGGCGAAGTCGTATTCGGCGCGCCAGCCATATTCGAAGCCGAGGCC
>JBAUOI010000421.1:0-4796 GCA_049579665.1 Methyloceanibacter sp. | reverse complement strand
CGCCGGCACGATCGAACGGAACGCCGAGCTCACGGAGGCCAATCCGTCGAATGTCAGCGCCTGATCAAGATGCGATTCTCGCCGAGTCGCCGATCCAATCCCAAGGCAAGCGACTAGGCGCCGGCCTTGGCGCACGCTTCTCGGTGGCCGACCATCGCTTCTTCGGCGAAATCGCCAAGTGGGACGCGCTCAAGCCGGTGCTGCGCGGCGAGATCGGCGATGCGCGCGCCACGACAGACGCCTTGATCGGGCTCGGCGACGGCTGCCCGAACGGCGGCTTGCTGCTCGCCTTCGGCGCGCACGCCTTTGCCGTCGCGAGTTGCATCGGCAAATTCGCCGAGCCGGAAATCGTCAAATCGCTGCTGCCGCGGCTCCAGACCGGCACGCTGATCGGCGCGCTTGCCGCGACGGAGGCTGAGGCCGGGTCCGACGTCATGGCGATGAAGACGAGCTATGAAGAGAGCGATGCCGGCTATCACCTGCGAGGCGAGAAGACCTACATCTCGAACGGCGCGCAGGCCGATATCTTTCTCGTGTTTGCCACCAAGGATGCGCGCCTCCACTCGCGGGGCATCTCGGGCTTCCTGGTCGAGCGTTCCGCGCCGGGCGTGAAGCTTGCGGAAATGAAGCTGCAAGGACTCAAGGGCGCTTCCCTCGGAACCCTCAGCTTGAATGAAGTTCGCGTCGATCGGGCAAGCCTCGTCGGCCGCCCCAATGGCGGCGCGCAAGTGTTCCGGCAGGCGATGCTCCAGGAACGAATCCTACTGTCGGCCTTTCTGGTGGGCTCGATGCGGCGGGCGCTGATCCGCTCCTCCGACTACGCCAAGAGCCGCCATCAATTCGGCGTACCGATCGCGACGCACCAATATGTCAGCGGCCGCATCGTCGAGATGATGATGCGCTACGCGACGGCGAAGCTGTTGCTCGACTACGCGACGAGCCGGCTTGCGCTCGGCACGGCCACCGAGGCCGATGCCAGTCTCGTCAAGCTTTATGCCTCGGAGGCCGCGCTGGAATGCCAACTCAATGCATTCCGCGTCCATGGCGGCAAAAGCCTGGAGGCCGACGGCGGCAATTGCGACGAGCTGATCGACGTGCTGAGCAGCCTCACCTATTCGGGTACGTCGGACCTGCAAAAGGTCATCCTGGCGGCCTCGCTCGGGCTGCCGACATGAGCGGCCGGCATCTCGCATCGTATCTGTTTGACGCCGCGAGTCTGTGGGGCGAGCGTCCCGCCTGTGCCGACGCGGCCCGGACCTACTCCTATAACGATTATCTCAACGAGGCCTTGCGGGTCGCCGCGCTGCTCCGCCGCGCGGGCGTTGAGGCGGGCGACCGGGTGTGCATCTCGGCGCCGAAATCCTTCTCGCTCTATGCCAGCATGTTCGGCGCGCTGATGCTGAATGCCTGTTACGTGCCGATCGACTACACGGTGCCGGCAAGACGCGGGCGCAAGATCATCGCCGATTGCGCGCCTTCCGCCCTCATCACCACGAAACGCAATCTGGAAAGGCTGCTTGACAGTCCTTCGCCCGAGATCGTCGAGCACATTTCCGAGGATCTGGTCGTCGCTCTGATCGGCGCGCGGCGTGCCCTCCCCGTTGGCGGACTGAGTGGATTGCCGCCGGCGCCCGACAGTCTCGATCCGTCGAGCCCCGCTTACATCCTTTACACCTCCGGCTCGACCGGGGAGCCGAAGGGCGTGGTGCATACGCATCTGAGCGCGGTCGCCTTCGTCAATTGGGCGGTCGGCGAGCTTCGCATCGACCAGGACGACCTCATTGCCCAAGTGGCGTCCGTCTCGTTCGATCTGTCGGTGTTCGACGTATTCGGCGCGGTGCGCGCCGCCGCTCAGCTTGCGCCGGTGCATGAGAGCGCGATGATCTCTCCCATCACGCTCTGCCGCGCCATCGCCAAGGCCAAGGCGACGGTGCTCTATTGCGTGCCGAGCCTCGTGCTGCGCGAGATCAAGTCGCACGAATTGGGATGGGCCGAGCTCAGAAACAGCTCGCTCAGGCATCTCGTCTTCGCGGGCGAGCCGATCAACCACCAGGCGCTTCGCCGCTTCCGACCTCACGTGGCGGAGATCGCGCTGCATAATTGGTACGGGCCGACCGAGACGAATGTCTGCTGCTATCACCGGATCGCCGACGCCGACATTGCCGGCGCGGACGCCATCCCCATCGGCAAAGCGTGTTCCTACGCGCAGCTGTCTTATCTCTGGGACGCACCTCAGCCAAGCGCCGAAGCCGGCGAGCTGCTGGTGGCGGGAGACTCGCTGATGACCGGGTATTGGAACCGGAGCGAGGCGACCGAACGCGCCATGTATCGAGATGCGAGCGGCACCCGGTTCTATCGGACCGGCGACTTCGTGCGTCACAACGCGCAGGGCGATCTCATGTTTCTCGGCCGGCGCGACCGGCAGGTCAAAGTGCAAGGCCGTCGTATTCAGCTCGATGAGATCGAGTCGACCTTGCAGAAGCATTTTTCGAGCGCCGAGATCGCCTGCACCTTGATCAAGCAAGACGGCGCCGATCCCTTCATCGTGGCGGCAATCGCTGGGGCGGACAAGCCGGGCAATGGAGACGAGGTCAGGCGACTGGTGGAAGACCAATTGCCCCTGTTCATGTGCCCTGAGAGGATTTTCGCGCTCGAAGCGCTGCCCCGCAATGAACGCGGCAAGATCGACTATGACGCGCTCACGCGCGTGCTGTCGGCGGAATATCGGAGACTGCGATGATGCTGACGCGCGAGATCACAGCCGGCCATGATTTCGCTCACGAGTCGCACGCGCTTGGCCGGCAGAAGGTCGCGCATATCCTGCCCTCTCCGGCGGAGATCGCACCGGGCCGTCCAATGTTCGTGCTGCTGCATCCGTTCGGCGGCAATCGCACCGCCTGGGCGAAATACGCGCCCGATCTCATGGCGAAGCTGGCACGGGACTTTGTCGTCGTGCTGCCGGAATGCGGACGCAGTTGGTTCATCAACGATCATGCCGGCAAGCGATACGAGGACTATCTCATCGGCGAGCTCATTCCCCTGGTGCGGGAGAGCTACGGAGCGGTTGGCCCTGCCTGCATTGGAGGGTTTTCCATGGGCGGGGCATCCGCCTTTTTTCTTGCTTTGAAGCATCCTGATGCATTCGCCGCGGCGTTTGCCGTAGCGGGAGCGTTCACGGCGGCAAATCGGACCGGCGATCCTTATCAGTCGATTCGCTCGGATGCGCTGCTGATCCCGAGCGAGACGGAGCATGAGCGGGTCTGGGGGTCACCCTGCAGTCAAGTGCGCGCGGCGTATGAGCCGGCGGCGCTGGTCGGGCAGGTCAAAGGCCGGACGCGTCTGCCAAAGTTCTATTTCGAGGTCGGCAAGGACGACTACCCGCGCGCCTTGGAAGCCAGCGAGAGGATGCGCGCGCTGCTGCAAGAGGCCGGCGTGGCGTTCGAGTTTGCCCTGCATGAAGGCGACCATGCCTGGCCCTACGCGGCAGAGGGCATGGCGCGGCTGATCGCGCAGTTCCGCGCCGGAGCGCGTCGGCATGGCTAAGGCCGCTCGCCTCTCTCACCTCGTCGGCGATCTGTTTCCGCTGGCGTTCCGACACGACGATCCACGCTTCGGGACATGCGTCGGCGTGCATTTGCCGGTTGCGCCTTCCGTCGATCCGGCTTCGCTATTGGGGTCGCTGCATCCTGAGGAGCAAGCGATTTGCCGGTCGATGCGGGGGCCACGGCTGATCGAATGGATCGGCGCCCGGCATGCCTCGCGGCTCGCGCGCGCCGGGATGCCGGGAGCCGGCAGTCCGACGCTCTCGGGTCCGAGTGGCGCGCCTGAGGTTGGCGGCGGCGTGAAACTCAGCATCAGCCATACCGAAACACTTGCTGTCGCACTGGCAAGCACCAATCGGGGCAATACGATCGGCGTGGACGTCGAGGCGATTCCGCTCGAGGCTCGCGGCGAGGACTTGCTCGCCGAGCGCATCCTCTCGCTCACCGAGCGCGACGACCGCGCCATCGAGACGGTTCAGCGCCTCTCGATCAAGGAAGCCGCTTACAAGGCGATCTCGTCCTTGACGGGCAAGCATCTGCCGTTATGCGAGATCTCCGTGCAGCGCGACGGAGATCAGGGATTCAGCATTCGAGCGCCGGATGCGGAGATGCTGGTAGAGGCGATCTCCTCGCGTATCGCCGGGCACTATCTGAGCATGGCGTGGGCGCGGCTTCAGCCTTAGCCCTGCGATTGCGGCTCGAGCAGAGCGAGCAGGCCCTTCAGCAACTGCTCTGGCCGCGGCGGGCAGCCGGGGATATGCAGATCGACGGGGACGACCTTGGCAACGCCGCCCTCCACCGCGTAGCTTCCGGCGAACATGCCGCCATTGGCGGCGCAATCGCCGACCGCGACCACCCATTTCGGGTCCGGCGTGGCGTTGTAGGTCCGCAGCAGCGCCTCGCGCATGTTCTTGGTCACGGGACCGGTCACCAGCAGCACGTCGGCATGGCGCGGCGAGGCAACGAATTTCAGCCCGAAGCGCTCCAGATCGTAGAAGGCATTGTTCAGCGCGTGGATCTCCAGCTCGCAGCCATTGCACGAGCCGGCGTCGACTTCGCGGATGGCGAGGCTGCGGCCGAGCCGGCGCTTCGCCGCGCGATCGAGATTGCCCGCAAGCTCGGCGAGCCCGACGGCGTCGGCAGCGGGGGGCGCCTCGGTTACCGGCCGGCTCAGCAGATTTTTCAACACAAGCCTGCGCATGCTCGTCCTTTAGAGGTCGTGGCCCGAATAGGAGCAGTTGAACGATTTGTTGC
>JBAUOI010000420.1:0-3083 GCA_049579665.1 Methyloceanibacter sp. | reverse complement strand
GCGAGAACGTCGTCGACCACCTGCTCGGGCAGAGCGGAGGAATCGACGATCATGGCGTTCTGCCCGCCGGTCTCGGCGATCAGCCTGACGATCGGCCCGTCGCGCGCGGCAAGTGCCCGGTTGATGGCGATGCCGGTGTCGGTGCCGCCGGTGAAAGCGACGCCGTCGACCCGGGGGTCTTTCACCAGCGCCGTGCCGACACTCTCCCCGCGTCCCGGCAGAAGGTGCAGGACATCCGGCGGAATGCCGGCCCGATGCAGCAAGCGCACCGCGCGGGCGGCGATCAGCGGCGTCTGCTCCGCCGGCTTCGCGACCACGGCGTTGCCGGCAGCCAGCGCGCCCGCGATCTGCCCGGTGAAGATGGCGAGCGGGAAGTTCCAGGGCGAGATGCAAGCGAACACGCCGCGCCCATGCAGGCTGAGCGCATTTTGCTCGCCGGTCGGGCCTTTCAGCATGCGCGCCGCAGCGAACTTGAGCCGGGCTTGCGCCGCCGAATAGCGCAGGTGGTCCACCGCCTCGCGGAGATCGGACTGGGCGTTCGGGAGCGTCTTGCCGGCCTCGCGCACCAGGAGAGCCATCAGCGCGGCGCGGTCCACCTCGAAGAGATCGGCGGCGCGATCGAGCAGCGCGGCGCGCGCCTCGCCGCCGAGCCGGTCCCAATCCTCGCTTGCCGCCTTCGCGGCCGCGAGTGCGCTGTCGATGACCTCGGGACTTGCACTGCGGCAAACGCCCACGACGACGCGCCGGTCATGCGGCGAAGCGATCCAGCCCACCTCGCCTTCCTCCTCCATTTCTTCGCCTGAGAGGATCGGACTGGCCTTCGCCGGATCGGCGAGCGCTCGCCCCATCGCCGCAAGCAATGGCTCGCGCTCCGAGTCTTCCCAGAGCGGCAGGCCGAGACTGTTCTTGCGTTCGGGCTGGAACAGATCGAACGGGATGGGAATCAACGGGTTGGCCTTCTCCGGCAAAACCGCCGCCTTCTCGACCGGATCGGCGACGATCACTTCGATGGGCGCTTCGTCGTCGGCCAGTCGGTTGACGAAGGAGGTGTTGGCTCCATTCTCCAACAGGCGGCGCACGAGATAAGCGAGCAGATCGCGATGCCCGCCGACCGGGGCATAGATGCGGCACGGCTTGCCGAGGCTTTCGGGGCGCACGACCTCGCGATGCAGCGCCTCGCCCATGCCGTAGAGCCGCTGGAACTCGTAAGGGCGATCCCCCGCAAGCGTGGCTATTGCCGCGACGGTGTGGGCGTTGTGGGTGGCGAATTGCGGATAGAAGCACTCGGGCCGCGAGAGCAAGGCGCGCGCCGCGGCGAGATAGGCGACATCGGTATTCACCTTGCGCGTAAACACGGGGTATCCCGCGAGCCCAGCCTCCTGCGCCCATTTGATCTCGCTGTCCCAATAGGCGCCCTTGACCAGGCGCACGGGGATGCGCCGACCCGTCGCCTTGGCCACAGAAACTAGCCAATCAATCAGAGGCAGCGCGCGCTTGCTGTAGGCCTGCACGGCAAGCCCGAGCCCGTTCCATTCGGCAAGCTTGGGATCGGTCAATAGCGGCTGCATCAGCGCCAGCGAAAGCTCGAGCCGCTCCGCCTCCTCGGCATCGATGGTGAGCGGCAGCCAGGCGTCGCGCATCGCCTGCGCGAGCGTTACGAGGCGGGGCACAAGCTCGGTCTCGAGGCGCGCTTCCTGCGAGGGCTGATAACGGGGATGCAGCGCCGACAGCTTCACCGAGAGGCCGGGGCGGTCGATCAATTCGTCTTCGCTGCGCGCGTTGGGATGTCCTGCCCAGGAGGCGATGGCCTCGGCCGCCTCCTCATAGCGCATGGCGTAACGCTCGGCGTCGTCCTCGGTGCGCGCCGCCTCCCCGAGCATGTCGAAGGAGAAGCGATAGCCCTGCTCGGCTTTGTCTTCGGCATTGGCGAGCGCCTCCTCGATGGTCTCGCCGAGCACGAACTGACTGCCGAGAATGCGCATCGCCTGGCGCAGCGCCTGGCGGATCACCGGCTCGCCGCTTCGGGCGATCAGGCGCTGCACCATGCTGGCAGGGTCCGCTTGCCGCCTCTCGCTCCAATCGAGGATGTGCCCGGTCAGCATCAGACCCCAGGTCGAGGCGTTGACCAGCAGCGAGTCCGAGTGGCCGAGATGGCGCGACCAGTCGCCCAAACCGATCGTGCCGGCAATCAGCCGGTCCGCGGTCGCGGCGTCGGGGATACGCAGCAGCGTCTCGGCGAGGCAGAGCAGAAGCACCCCCTCCTCGCTCGACAGCCCATATTCATGCAGGAAGGAGTCGACCCCGCCGCTCTCGGCGCGGCCTTCACGCGCCGCCTTGACCAGGCTCAAGGCCAAAGTCTCGATGTTGCGGCGATCCTCGGCACCGAAGCGCGCCTTGGCGATCAGCGCCTCGACCAGCGTCCCTTCCTCGGCAAGCAGGGCCTCGCCGATCGCCGCACGGCTTGGCAATTGAGCGCTCGGCCCTATATGGCGTTTCGCCTCGCCCATGACATAAGCTTAACCCTTGGGCCTTAGGAGAAGAAGAATGCCGAGCGCCAGCCTTGTCCGCACTATTCAGGACTTGAAAAAACGTGTCGCCGCCTGGCGCAAGGCGGGCGAGTCGATTGCGCTCGTGCCGACCATGGGCGCCCTACATGAGGGCCACCTCTCGCTCATCGCCCTTGCCAAGACCAAGGCGGACCGCGTGGTCGTGTCGATCTTCGTCAACCCGATCCAGTTCGGGCCGCGCGAGGATTTCAGTACCTACCCCAGAGACGAAGCGGGCGACCTCAAGAAGCTCGGCGACGCCGGCGTCGACCTCGTTTTCGCGCCGGAAGCCGCCGAGATGTATCCGGAAGGCTTCAAGACCCTTATCAAGATCGGCGATTTGACGGAGGGCCTTTGCGGCGCGGCGCGGCCCAATCATTTCGACGGTGTCGCCACGGTCGTCGCCAAGCTCCTCATGCAATGCGGTCCTGACATCGCAGTCTTCGGCGAGAAGGACTACCAGCAGCTTCTGGTCGTCAAGCAGTTGGTGCGCGATCTCAATATTCCGGTGGAGATTATCGGCGCCCCGATCGTGCG
>JBAUOI010000419.1:0-13610 GCA_049579665.1 Methyloceanibacter sp. | reverse complement strand
GCCACATCCTCCGCGTCACCGAGGGCCGTCCCGCAGTGACGCTGAAGCTCGCGGTCGGCGCCGACGGCCGCCTGCCGAGGGGCAAGGGCACGCCAGTGTGGATCACCGGGCCTGACGCCCGCGCGCACGGGCATCTGCTTCGCGCCAGGAACGACGCGATCCTGGTCGGGCGCGGCACCGTGTTGGCCGACAATCCAAGCCTGACCTGCCGGCTGCCAGGCATGACCTGCCGCTCGCCGGTCCGCGTCGTGCTCGACCGGCGCCTGCGGACGCCGCCGCAGGCGCATCTGTTCGACGATCTGATGGTGCCGGTCTGGCTGATTTGCGCAGCCGACGAGGAACACCCCAACACCGACGCGCTTCAGGACCGCGGCGCCGAGGTCGTCGGGGTTCCGGTCGATGCGCATGGCATGCTCGGCGTACGCGATGCGCTGGAAACGCTCGCCGGCCGGGGCATTACCCGCGTCCTGGTCGAAGGCGGACCGCAGGTCGCACGCGCCTTCCTGGATGCCGATCTCATCGACGAGGCGGTGATCTATCAGGGACCTAAGGCCGCCGGTGCCGACGGACTCCTGCCCTTCGTCAGCGAAGGGCTTGATCGCGTGACCGCGAGTGGGCATTTCATCCAGCTTGAAGCACGCTCGTTCGGGCCCGACCGAATGACGTGGTGGCGGCGAGTGCGTCGATGTTCACCGGCATTGTCAGCGGCGTAGGGACGCTCCTTGAGCGCAAGCGGTCGGCCTTTCTGATCGCCTGCCCGTTCAAGCGGCGGAGCCTCGAAGAGGGCGCCTCCATCGCTTGCGACGGCTGCTGCCTCACCGTCGTCGGGGTCGGCAAGGCGAGGGGCAAGGGCGCCGTGTTTGCCGTTGAGGCCTCGAACGAGACCTTGACCCGCACGACGCTTGACACGTGGCAGGAAGGGCGCCGCATCAATCTCGAACGGGCGCTGGCCTTCGGCGATGAGCTTGGCGGCCATCTCGTGACCGGCCATGTCGATGGGCGGGCAAAGATCGTCGCCCGCGATCCCGACGGCGACAGTGTCAGGTTCCTGATCGAAAGCCCGCGCGAGCTCGCCCCGTTCGTCGCCGAGAAGGGGTCGGTCGCGCTCGACGGCGTCTCGCTTACCGTTAACGCTGTCAACGACACGCGCTTCGGCGTGAACATCATTCCTTACACTCTTGCGCATACCACTTGGGGAGACCTTGGCCCCGGCGATCTGGTAAACCTTGAAGTCGATCTCCTGGCGCGCTACGTCGCGCGCTTGCGAGAGCAGGAAGGCGCATCGCGTGAACCTCGTTAGCAAGGCCCGGCACCATCAGTTCCTCTCCTCCATCGAGGAGGTGGTCGAGGATGCGCGCAATGGCCGCATGTTCATCCTGGTCGACGCCGAGGAGCGCGAGAACGAGGGCGACCTCGTCATTCCCGCGCAGATGGCGACGCCCGACACCATCAATTTCATGGCCAAGCATGGCCGCGGGCTGATCTGCCTCGCGCTGACGCCGGAGCGCGCCAAGCAGTTGCATCTGGAACTGATGTCGCGTTCGAACCGCGCGCGCCATTCGACCGCCTTCACCGTGTCGATCGAGGCCCGGGAAGGGGTCTCGACCGGCATCTCGGCGCATGACCGCTCGCACACTATCTCCGTCGCCATCGATCCGACCAAGGATTATCGCGACATCATGACCCCCGGCCATGTCTTCCCGCTGGTGGCCAAGGACGGCGGCGTGCTGATCCGCGCCGGCCACACCGAGGCCGCCGTCGATCTCGCCCGTCTCGCCGGACTTTATCCGGCCGGCGTGATCTGCGAGATCATGAATGACGACGGCACCATGGCGCGCCTGCCCGACCTGATCGCCTTCGCGCAACGCCATGGGCTGAAGATCGCCACCATCGCCGACCTGATCGCCTACCGGCTGCGTTACGACCATTTGGTCAAGGTCGTCGCCGAGAGCAAGGTGGAGAGCGCCTTTGGCGGCGAGTTCGACCTCAAGGTCTATGCCACCACCGTCGATCCTGCCGAGCACGTGGCGCTGGTAAAGGGCGATGTCGCCTCCGGCGGTCCGGTGCTGGTGCGCGTGCATGCGCTGAACACGATCGACGACGTGGTCTCGACCGGCGCCAAGCGCGAGACCTTGGTGCACAAGGCCATGGAGATCATCGGTCGCGAGGGGCGCGGCGTCATCGTGCTGATCCGCGAGTCGCGCCCCGACGCGATCTCGGCGCGACTCAAGCAGGAGGCGGGCGGTCAGGGCCAGCAGCGGCTCATCGAATATGGCATCGGCGCCCAGATCCTGCTCGATCTCGGCGTGCGCGAAATGACGCTTCTGAGCAACTCGCCCGCCCGCAAGATTGTCGGCCTCGAAGGCTATGGGCTAAAAGTTGCCGGCCACAGGGGCCTGGAGTAGACGCGCATGATCCGCAAAGGCCCCCGTTCGGTCCTCATCATCGAGGCGCGCTTCTATGAGGACATCGCCGACGAGCTCGCGCGCGGTGCGATCGATGAGCTGCAATCCCACAACATGGCCTATGAGCGGCTTGCCGTTCCAGGCTCGCTCGAGATCGCGCTGGCGCTGAGCCTCGCGCTCGCCAACGGGTTCGCCGGCCGCGCGGGGCGGCACCGCGGCTGCATCGCGCTCGGCTGCGTGATCCGCGGTGAGACCACCCATTACGACATCGTGGCGCGCGAGTCGGCCGCGGGCCTGCATCAGCTCGCCGTGCAGCATGCGGTTCCCATCGGCTTCGGCATTATCACCTGCGAAAACCGCGAGCAGGCCTGGGAACGGGCGAGCGTCGATGGACGCAATAAAGGCGGCGACGCGGCGCGGGCCTGCCTGACCCTCATGCAGCTCGAGCAGCATTTCTCCTCAGCGAGCCGGCGTTAGCGCCATGACCAAAAAGGCCGAGACGCGACCCCGCGCTTCATCACGAAGCGCCGCAAGGCTCGCCGCCGTGCAAGCGCTCTATCAAATGGACATGACTGGCATCGACCTTAACGAGGTGATCGCCGAGTTCGAGACGCATCGGCTCGGCCAGGAGATCGAGGGCTGCCAATATGCCGACGCCGAGGCCGCCTTCTTCCGCGACCTCGTCAATGGCGTGGTGCGCGAGCAACTCAAGATCGATCCTCTGATCGACAAGCAGCTCGCCGAGGGCTGGCGGCTCACCCGCGTCGATTCCATCCTGCGGGCCATCCTGCGCGCCGGGGCGTATGAAATCTTGCAGCGGAGCGACGTCCCCTCGCGCGTGACCATCTCGGAATATGTCGACATCGCGCACGCCTTCTTCGCCGAGGACGAGCCGAAAGTCGTGAACGGCATCCTCGACGGGATTGCGCGGAAAGCGCGACCGAAGGAGTTCGCTTCCGAGGGAACGCGCGATGGTTAAGGGCGCCGGCCACGTCGAGGGGGGACACCTTGGCGAATTCGAGCTGATCGCCCGCTATTTCGCGCCGCTAGCCAACGACGCCGCGGCGCTTGCCTTGCGCGACGATGCCGCTGTGCTCAGGCCACCGGAAAGCCGCGAGATCGTCATCTCCTGTGACACTGTCGTCGCCGGTGTGCATTTCCTGCCCAACGACCCTCCTGACACGATCGCGCATAAGGCGCTCGCGGTGAATCTGTCGGACCTCGCTGCCAAGGGGGCCAAGCCTTACGTCTATCTCCTGGCGCTGGCGCTTCCTGCCGATCCCGCTCCGGCCTGGCTCGAGGCCTTCGCCTCGGGCTTGCGCAAGCTTCAGGAGCAAGCCGGCATTTGCCTTGTCGGTGGCGACACCTCGCGTATCCCGGGACCTCTCACCATCACCATCACCGCGCTCGGGCTGGTGCCGCAAGGCCATGCCGTGCTCAGGCACGGCGCTAAGCCGGGCGACCGGCTCTATGTCAGCGGCAGCATCGGCGACGCCTATCTTGGGCTTCGCCTCCTGAAAGATCCCGCGCTCGCCGCCGCATGGAATTTGTCGGAGGAGGACAGCGCCTTTCTCATCGGCCGCTATCGCCGCCCCGAACCGCGCAGCGCTCTCGCACTCCTCGTCCGCAACTTCGCGCAAGGCGCCATCGATGTGTCCGATGGGCTTGTCGGCGACGTAGAGAAGCTCGCGCAGGTTTCCCATGTCGGCGCCCTGATCGAGACCGCGCGCGTGCCGTTCTCTTCTGCGGCACAAAAAGCGTTGAAGCGTGATCCTGAGCTCCTCGCAACGCTCATAACCGCGGGCGACGATTATGAGATCGTGGCGGCCGTGCCCGAGGCGACCGCCATGGGCTTTGAGACTGAGACGGCGGCGAAAGGCGCGAATCTCACCATGATCGGCCGCATCGAGGACCATGCCGGCGAGGTGAGGGTGCTTGGCCCCGACGGCGGGACGCTCAAGCTGGAGCGCCCGGGATTCTCCCATTTCTAACGCCGGATCAGTGCCTTAAGGAAAAATGCCTGAAACTTGGACGCTCTGTTGCGTCTGCCCTCCAACTTTGGCATTTTCCGCGCGCATCTTTCCTCGGGGGCTTCGGGCCGGGGGGCATGATTCTCGTGCCTCGCCCTGGCGGCCTTATGTCCCCGCCCATCCCAATCGAACGCTTGAGAGGCAGCCGACATGACCTGGGTTCTTTATGTGATCATCGCCTGCGGAGCGCTGTCGATCGCCTATGGCGTCTGGACCACCCGGGCGGTGCTCGCATCAGACCCCGGCACCGCGCGCATGCAGGAGATCGCCGCCGCCATTCAGGAAGGCGCGCAGGCTTATCTCGCCCGCCAATACACCACGATCGGCATAGTTGGCGTCGTCATCTTCCTCATCCTTGCCTATCTGCTCGGCATTCCGCAGGCGATCGGCTTCGCCATCGGCGCGGTACTGTCGGGCGTGGCCGGCTATATCGGCATGAACGTCTCGGTCCGCGCCAATGTCAGGACCGCGCAAGCCGCGACCAAGAGCCTCGCCGAGGGCTTAAGCCTCGCTTTCCGCGCCGGCGCCATCACCGGCCTGCTCGTCGCCGGCCTCGCTCTGCTCGGCGTCTCGGTCTATTTCCTCATTCTCACGCAATTCGTCGGCTACAGCCCCGCCTCGCGCGACGTGGTCGATGCGCTGGTCGCGCTCGGCTTCGGCGCCTCGCTCATCTCCATCTTCGCACGTCTCGGCGGCGGCATCTTCACCAAGGGCGCCGATGTCGGCGGCGATCTCGTCGGCAAGGTCGAGGCCGGCATTCCCGAGGATGACCCCCGCAACCCCGCCACCATCGCCGACAATGTCGGTGACAATGTTGGCGACTGCGCCGGCATGGCCGCCGATCTGTTCGAGACCTATGTGGTGACCGTGGTGGCCACCATGGTGCTCGCCTCGATCTATTTCGCCGGCGGCGACCGCGTCATGCAGATGATGCTCTATCCGCTCGCCATCGGCGCCATCTGCGTCATCACCTCGATCATCGGCACGTATTTCGTGCGGCTCGGCAAGAGCCAGTCGATCATGGGCGCGCTCTATAAAGGCGTGCTGGCGACCGGCGTGTTGTCGCTCATCCTGCTTTGGCCTTTGACCGCGTGGCTCGTCGGCATGGACACCGCCATGAAGGTTGGCGAGGTGAGCTTCACCGGCCGATCGCTGTTCTATTGCGGCGCCATCGGCCTTGTCGTTACCGCGCTGATCGTGGTGATCACCGAGTATTACACCGGCACGAATTTTCGCCCGGTGCAGTCGATCGCCAAGGCTTCCGTTACCGGCCACGGCACCAATGTGATCCAGGGCCTGGCGATCTCCCTTGAATCGACGGCGCTTCCCGCGCTTGTCATCATGGGGGCCATCATCCTGGCCTACGGGCTTGCCGGGCTATTCGGTATCGCCATCGCCGTCACCACCATGCTGGCGCTCGCCGGCATGATCGTGGCGCTCGATGCGTTTGGTCCGGTCACTGACAATGCCGGCGGCATCGCCGAGATGGCTGGCCTGCCGAAGGACATCCGCAAGACGACCGACGCTCTCGACGCAGTGGGCAACACCACCAAGGCCGTGACCAAGGGCTATGCCATCGGCTCGGCGGGCCTCGGCGCGCTGGTTCTGTTCGCGGCCTATACCGAGGACCTGAAATTCTTTTCGGCCAATGCCGACAAGTTTCCCTATTTCAGCGGTGTCGATCCGACCTTCTCGCTGTCCAATCCGTACGTGGTGGTCGGCCTCTTCCTCGGCGGGCTGCTGCCTTATCTGTTCGGCGGCATCGCCATGACGGCCGTGGGCCGGGCGGCCTCCTCGATCGTCGAAGAGGTGCGCCGCCAGTTCAAGGAGAAACCCGGCATCATGAAAGGCACCGACCGGCCCGATTACGGCAAGGCGGTCGATCTGCTTACCCGCGCGGCGATCAAGGAGATGATCGTCCCCTCGCTGCTGCCGGTGCTGTCGCCGATCGCCTTCTACTTCATCATCGATTGGATTGCCGGCAAGAGCGCGGCCTTCTCGGCGCTCGGCGCCATGCTGCTCGGCGTCATCGTCACCGGTCTGTTCGTCGCCATCTCGATGACGGCGGGGGGAGGCGCCTGGGACAATGCCAAGAAATATATCGAGGACGGCAATTACGGCGGCAAAGGCTCTGACGCGCACAAGGCGGCCGTGACCGGCGATACCGTCGGCGATCCTTACAAGGATACGGCGGGGCCGGCGGTCAATCCGATGATCAAGATCACCAACATCGTCGCGCTGCTGCTGCTCGCGGTGCTCGCCCACCAATAGGAGCGCCAGCGATCAGATGCCGGGGATGCCACTGCCGGGCTGCGCGCCCTGCAACCTCTGATCCTTGAACATGCCGCGATTGGCGAGGTTGCCGAAGATCTGCTCGAGCACGCCGAGATCCTTGCCGCGGGCCGGCGTCTCGCCCTTGTAGTAATTGACGACGATGCCCTCCTTCAGGCCGTAATGGGCGACCTGCTGCACGGCCTGGCCTTTGTCGAAATAGACCGCGACCACCTGCCGGTCGATCTCTTTCGGCTTGAGGAAGGCCACCGTCTTGGTCGTGGTGGAGATGTAATAATAGGCGTCGCCGCCGATCGTGCTCTTGGTGTCCGGCGAGCCGAGGACGGTCTGGACCTGCTCCTTCGTCATGCCGGGCTGAACTTGGTTGAGGTCGACGTCGATGAACACATGCCCGTGCCGGTCGACTTGGCCGCCGCAACCCGCAAGCAGGGCGGCGCCGAGCATCAGCGCGGCAAGAGACCGCCGTGCGGCAAAGACCGGCTCGAGCGTGCGCAAATCGGATGTCCCCTCGAATACCCCGTAAACGGAACCGCGAAGCCCCGCGCGTGACCGGGTCGAAATCGGCAAAAGGCTAAACCAAATAGGCCGTCCTTTGAACCCTCTCCCTTTCTTCAGCGCTTGGCGCCGCGACGATACGAGTGCAGCCAAACTCTATGGCTCGATTGTGGCGCAGGCGCGGCTTCCGGTTTTTTATCAAGGCGTTGGCGTACCCGACACGCTGGAAGGGCGTTTCGGCGTGCTGTCGCTCCAGCTCTTTGCGGTCCTCAACCGGCTCAAGGCCGAGGGGCCTTCGGCCCGCAGCCTGGCGCAAGACCTCATCGACTGCTTCAGTGCGGATATGGAAATAGTGCTGCGCGAGATCGGCGTCGGCGATCTCAGCATCCCGAAAAAAGTGCGGGGCCTCGCCGCTTCGAGTGGGGCGCTGCTGCAAGCCTATGCGGAAGTCTTGGCCGAAGGCGAGACGGCCGTCGCCGCCGTGATCGCCGACGCCTTGCCGCTCGAAGGAAGGGCCTCGGGGGCTGTAGCCGGGCGCCTGGCACACTATCTAATGGAGACTTCGAGCCTGCTGCGGGCGCAAGACCTTGCGGCGCTGCGTGCGGGCGAGGTGAGATTTCCGGGGACGATCCCCGGGGTAGAGCTGGGAGACGAGCATGACGAGCGAGGCTGAGCCCGCACCCCTGTCGCGCATCTTCAAGGTCAACGAGATCAAGGATGGGGCGAGCGGAGAGATTATCGCCACAGAGGCGGAGATGAAGGCCATCGCCGGCCTGCTCGATCTCGCGCGGCTGAAGGTGCTGACCCTCGACTATCGCTTCAATCATTGCGGCAGCGGCCGCTTGCGCCTGACGGGCCGTCTCAAGGCAGACGTGACGCAAACCTGCGTCGTGTCGCTCGATCCCGTCGATGCGCGGATCGACGTGCCGCTGGAAGTCGAGTTTTGGGCTGAAGCGCTACTGCAAACCTCCGAGACGAGCACCGAATTGCCGGGCAGCGTGGTTCAGCTCGAGGGGGCGGAGCCGATCGTTTGTGGGCAGATCGATCTCGGCAGTGTGGCCCACGAGACCCTCGCCACCTCGCTCGATCCTTATCCCAAGCGGGAAGGGGTAAGCTTCGATTGGTCGCAAGCCGAGCCCAACCAGGCCCAGGAAGCCCAGAGTGGCCCATTTGCGGCCCTTGCCGCCCTGAAGCGGGGCGAGCGGCAAGCCTAGCGGCAAAATCAGGTTGTCACTGCCGGCCTTTTTCAGTCTATTCGGGTTTCATTTCCGGGGGTTGCCGCGGCCGGGCCGCTGCATGGGCAAAGTCTTTCCTGATCGGCACAGAGTATGGGTTCTCCAGTCACCATAGCGCTCGACGCCATGGGCGGGGACCACGGGCCAAGCGTGGTCATTCCGGCAGCCGCGATCGCGCTCGTTCGCCATCCCGACATGCGTTTCCTGCTGGTCGGCGACAGAGCGAGCATCGCGCCCGAGCTTGCGGCCCATCCCGCGCTCGCCGCCAAGTCCGAGCTGATCCATACCGATGTTGCTGTCGCCATGGACGCGAAACCGAGCCAGGCGCTGCGCAAGGGCCGCTATCACTCGAGCATGTGGCTAAGCCTCGAGGCGGTGAAAGACGGGCGCGCCGACGCGGCCGTGTCGGCCGGCAATACCGGCGCGCTGATGGTGATGGCGAAGTTCTGCCTGAAGACGCTTGAAGGCGTGGACCGCCCGGCCATCGCTGCCATCTGGCCGACCATCGAGAGCGAGTGCATCGTGCTCGACGTCGGCGCCAATGTCGGCGCGGATTCCCGCCAGCTGGTCGAGTTTGCGCTGATGGGCGCGGGCATGGCGCGCGCCTTGTTCGGCGTCGACAAGCCTTCGGTCGGGCTGCTCAATATCGGCGTCGAGGAAGTGAAAGGCGTCGAGGAGATCAGAAAGGCCGCCGCCGTTCTGAAGGAGTCGCCGCTTCCCATTCGCTATCATGGCTTCGTCGAAGGCGACGACGTGGGGAAAGGCGTGGTCGACGTGGTCGTCACCGACGGCTTCACCGGCAACATCGCCTTGAAGACCGCGGAAGGAACCGCTAAGCAGATCGGCGAGTATTTGCGCGCCGCGATGGGGCGCTCTTGGCTTGCTCGCCTTGGCGCAATCCTGGCGCAAGGTGCGTTCCGCGCTCTCAAGGAAAAGATGGATCCGCGCCAGCTGAACGGCGGGATCTTCCTGGGGCTAAACGGCATCGTCGTCAAAAGTCACGGCGGAACCGACGCGACCGGCTTCGCGAGCGCGATCGATCTCGCCTACGACATGGCGTCGAACGGCGTGGTGAAGCGGCTGGCGAGCGACGTCGCCGGCTTTCACGACAAGTTGGAACTCGAGGGCGCCGCGTAAGGCGCGGGAGTGGCAACGTTGAATCTGGTGAGGACGGTCATCAAGGGAGTTGGCGGCTACCTGCCCACGCGGGTTGTGACCAACGCGGACCTCGCCAAGCTGGTCGACACTTCCGACGCTTGGATCACCGAGCGGACCGGCATCAAGGAACGCCGCATCGCCGCCGACGGCGAGCTCACCTCGACGATGGGCGCCATCGCGGCGCGCGCGGCGCTCGACGATGCGGGGCTCGCGCCCGAGGACATCGACCTCATCATCCTGGCCACATCGACCCCCGACCAAACGTTTCCGGCAACCGCCGTGACCATCCAGGCCGAGCTCGGCATCACTCAGGGCGCGGCCTTCGACGTGCAAGCGGTGTGCTCGGGCTTCGTGTTCGCGCTGGCGACCGCCGACAACTATCTGAAGAGCGGCATGTTCAAGCGGGCGCTGGTGATCGGCTCGGAAGCATTCTCGCGCATCCTCGACTGGGAAGATCGCTCGACCTGCGTCCTGTTCGGCGATGGGGCAGGAGCCGTGGTGGTCGAGGCCCAGAAGCTGAACGGCGTCATGACCGACCGCGGCATTCTCGCGACCTGCCTCAGATCGGACGGCCGCTACCGGGACAAGCTCTATGTCGATGGCGGACCGTCGTCGACCGGCACTGTCGGCCATCTGCGCATGGATGGTCCCGAGGTATTTCGCCACGCGGTGACGAAGATCAGCGAGGTGATCCGCACGACATTGGACCAGGCTGGCTATAAAGCGTCGGATGTCGACTGGTTCGTACCGCATCAGGCTAACAAGCGTATCTTGGACGGTGCTGCAAAGAAGCTTGGACTCGACAAAGACCGCATCATCATTACACTCGATAAGCATGCCAATACCTCCGCAGCCTCGATTCCCTTGGCTTTGAACGCGGCGCGGGCCGACGGACGCATCAAAACCGGCGACCTGGTGCTGCTCGAGGCCATGGGTGGGGGCTTTACCTGGGGGGCGGTGCTGCTACGCTGGTAGAGACGAAAAAAGGAGAGTGCCGCGCGAATGCCACACCTTGATGGAAAAGGGTGCAATATCAGGAATTTGATCGTGGGACAGATTGACCGCCTCGCACTCGCTCGATTAGCATCTTGATTAGTCCCGCGACTGGGGGAGCGTAAGCATATGAGCGGGAAGACACTCACGCGCGCCGACTTGGCGGAAGCGGTGTTTCAGAAGGTCGGTCTGCCGCGGAACGAGTCCGCCGAGATCGTCGAGCTTGTGCTGCGCGAGATCGTGGCGAGTCTCGAGCGCGGCGACACTGTTAAGTTGTCGTCGTTCGGCTCTTTCGGTATTCGCGACAAGGGCCAACGCATCGGCCGCAATCCAAAGACCGGCCAGGAAGTTCCCATCACGCCGCGGCGCGTGCTGGTGTTCCGTGCGAGCAACATCATGAAGCAGCGTATCAACGATGCGCTCTCGCGAAGAAAGGCGGCCGAATAAAGTCGCCGGCGGTTTGACGCGAATGAGGAGGAAGAGCGTTGGACAAGGCGCCAGAGGCGTTTCGCACGATCAGCGAGGTTGCTGACGAGCTTGAGGTCCCGAAGCACGTGCTTCGCTTCTGGGAGGCCAAATTTGCCCAGCTGAAGCCGATGAAGCGCGGCGGCGGCCGGCGCTACTATCGGCCCAAGGACGTTCAGCTTCTCCGCGGCATCCGCTTCCTGCTTTACAGCGACGGCTACACCATCAGAGGCGTCCAGAAGATCCTCCGCGAGCACGGGCCGCGTTTCGTGATGGATTACCGGCGCATGGGCGAGGACGAAGAGCAAGACGACGCGATGCCGGAAATCCCCGATGTCGCCGCCGAGGCGGCGCAGAGCGGGGGACAAGCCTTGGCCCGCGAGCCCGACGCGCACCGGTCGAAGCTCGACCCTAAAACCCTCAGCACCCTGATCGAGGAGATCGCCGCCTGCACCCGGGTGCTCACCTTGGCCAGGGAATAGACCTCTCTCCCCGCCGGCAGATGGCTTGTTTCGATGGCCTGACCGTGTATATCCAGGACAGCCCTGAGATAGGCTTCGGAGCGTAGCGCAGCTCGGTTAGCGCACCGGTCTGGGGGACCGGGGGTCGGGAGTTCAAATCTCCCCGCTCCGACCATTCTTCCCAACATTTCAAGTGGCGCGAGGTCCATGGGGTTCGCGTCTCATCACCAAGCGAGGGTAGGGAAATCACGCCTTCCGCTTTCACCTTCCGGCACGACCTTGGAACCGAGTTTTTGCGCGCGACGGGCAGTCTAGCGTTGATCCACGGAGCGCTCAACCACGCCCACATCAAGACCACCACGCGCTAGGCGCATATGCTCGATGAAGAGATCGCGAGGCGCTTGAGAAGGTCCAGAGATCGCGAGAACACATCCGAAGCACAACGCGAAGGTTAACTCCCAAAGGCTTGCAAGTTCGCAACAGACGATGCCATAACTTTAAACTGCTTTCGTCACAAAGATCAGTGGAGGTGTACCGTGGGGGCGAAATCATCGAAATCCGATGCCGAGTTGATTGATCCCGTAGCCGCCGCGCAAATGGGCAACGGTCCGCTTCCTGGCGGCGAAGTCGTGGGCGTGGACAAGATCCGCGATCTCCTGTTTGGCAACCAGATGCAAGACTACGATCGCCGCTTCTCCAAGCTCGAGGAGCGGTTTCTCCAGCGCTTCAAGGACATTGAGTCCGAGACGGCGCGCAATCTTAGCGCCTTCGAATCGAACGCGAAGAAGCAGGTGGAGTCGCTCGTGGGCCAACTCCGCGAAGAGAAGGACTTGCGCGCCGATGCCGACAAGGAGATCGAGCGGACGCTGCGCGAGCATAATCAGGCGCTGGAAAAGCGGCTTCGCGCGATGTCGGACCAGTTGAGCCAGCTCGAGCGCGACATGGCCGACCGCCTGACCCAGGAAGCGCAGTCGTTGCGCGAGGAGATCAAGCGCAAGAACGAGGATCTCCAGCACGCAATCGAGAAAATGTTCGCCGAGCTCAGCAACGTCAAGACCGATCGCAACCTGCTGGCCGGGCTGTTCGTCGAGGTCGCCAAGTGCCTGAACCAGGACGCGGCGAGCGTCGCCAAGGGCGGGATCGAACCAACGCGTGGCCGGGCGGTCAGCTAGCGCCGTGAGGTGAGCACTTCCCCCGATATCCTGGAGGGGCTGCTTCGCTCACCCTCGGGCGATGACGCCATCGATCGGAAAGCGCTGGCTGGTCTGCTCGTCGAAATCGCGCAGAGCCTGAAGCCGGAGTTGCGCGCGCAGCAAAACGGAGTGCGCCCGGGCGATCTGCAGCTCGAGCAGCTGCGGACCTTGCTGGTCGGCCGTGAGATTGAGACGTTGTCGCGGCTCACGGGCGTGGTGGACGATCCCGAGCGCTTGGCTGCTGCGATCGGACGCGTCTTGCCGACCGCGATCGCTCAGGCGACGAGCGATACGCGGATGGGGCATGTGTTGGCGCCCGTCATGGAGAAGGCGGCGGAGAGCTCGATCCAGAGCAATCCCGGGACGCTGGTCAACATCCTTTATCCGATGATCGTGCCGGCGATCCGCAAATCGATCGGCGAGACCATTGACGAGACGTTCCAGCGGCTCAATCAGACCCTGAAATACAGTCTCACCTGGCGCGGGCTCAAATGGCGCTGGGAAGCCTGGCGCACCGGATCGTCCTTCGCCGAGGTCGTGCTCAAACATACGCTGGTCTACCAGGTCGAACACGTGTTCCTGGTCCACCGTCATACCGGGTTGTTGATCGCCCATGTGGCGGCCGAGAATGCGGTGAGCCAAGACCCGCAGCTCGTCTCTTCGATGCTGGTCGCCATCCAGGATTTCGTCCGCGATTCCTTCACCGGCGCCGAGCACCAGGGACTCGACGCGGTGCGGCTGGGGGAGCTGCGCCTATGGTCCGAGCCGGGACCGTTTGCCGCGCTGGTCGCGGTTATCCGCGGCGATCCGCCGGAGGGGCTGCACGATACGATGCGCAACACCCTGTCGCGCATTCATGCCGAGCGGCATCATGCGCTTGAGA
>JBAUOI010000418.1:0-2574 GCA_049579665.1 Methyloceanibacter sp. | reverse complement strand
GTGCTGATCTGGGCTTACGAGCCGGAGACGCTGGCCGGTATCAATCAAAACCACCGCAACGAGACCTACCTCCCCGGCGTCAAGCTCGATCGCGCGATCGAAGCGACCGGTAAGCTGAACGAGGTCGCCAATTGCGATCTCCTGCTGATGGCGACGCCCGCCCAGCATGTGCGCAAGATCGCCGGCGAGATCGCTCCCTATCTCAAGCCCGAGCAGCCGCTGGTGCTCTGCTCCAAGGGCATCGAGCAGACGACCGGCAAGCTGATCTCGCAAGTGGTCGAGGAGTTGGTGCCGAAGCCGCAGATCGCGGTGCTGTCGGGACCGAGCTTTGCCGCCGAGGTCGCGCGCGGGCTGCCGGCGGCGGTCACCCTCGCCACCGGAGAAGAGACGCTGGGCCGCGCGCTCGCCTACGCGCTGAGCCATCCGCCGTTCCGCTGCTATTGGAGCGACGATGTGATCGGCGCGGAGATCGGCGGTGCGGTGAAGAATGTCTATGCCATCGCCGCCGGCATCGTCGCCGGCAAGAAATTCGGATCAAGCGCGCATGCCGCCCTCGTCACGCGCAGCTTTGCCGAGATGGTGCGCTTCGGCGCGACCCTCGGCGCGCGGCGCGAGACGCTGATGGGCCTGTCGGGGCTCGGCGATCTGGTGCTCACCTGCGGCAGCCCGCAATCGCGCAACATGTCGCTCGGCATCGAGCTCGGCAAGGGCAAGGGGCTGGAGGAGGTGTTGGGCAAGCGGATCGCCGTCACCGAGGGCGTCTATACCGCGAGCGCGCTGGTCGAGATGGCGGCGGCGCGGGGCATCGACATGCCGATCGCGCAAGCCGTGCACGCGGTGATCTCGGGGCTTTCGACCGTGGATGAGGCGATCGAGGCGCTGCTCTCCCGCCCGCTGAGGGCCGAGGCGTGAGGCTTAGAAGGGAGGGAGTCGTCAGTCGCTCGCTGGACACTCATTCAGCCGGGCAATAGCCTGATCGCAGAGGACCTGCATGCTCTACGCCCTGATCTGCACCGACAAGCCCGGCAGCCTGCCCTTGCGCAAGGCCAACCGCCCCGACCATCTCGCTTATCTCGAGAGCCTCGGCGAGACGCTGATCTTCGCCGGCCCCTTCACCGAGCCTGACGGGCAGACCATGAACGGCAGCCTGGTCGTGGTCGAAGCGCCCTCGCTCGACGCAGCGCGCAAGATCGGCGCCGGCGACCCGTTCGCCAAGGCGGGCGTGTTCGCGAGCGTCGAGATCCGCCCCTGGCTCTGGACCATCAACAATCCCGACGAAGAGGAGTGAGCGACGGCCGCTCGATCCGCTCATGGCCTATTGGCTGCTCAAATCGGAGCGCGAGACCTGGTCCTGGGACCAGCAAAAGAAAGCCGGCGCCAAAGGCGCGGAGTGGACGGGCGTGCGTAACTATCAGGCGCGCAACAATATGCGCGCGATGAAAAAAGGCGATCTCGGCTTCTTCTACCTTTCCGGCGCCGACAAGAGCATCATCGGCATCGTCAAGATCGTCAAGCAAGCGCACCCGGACTCGACCGACGCAACGGACCAGTGGGAATGCGTCGACGTGGCGGCGGCCGCCGACCTGCCGAAGCCAGTCACGCTCGGCGAAATCAAGGCCAATCCGAAGCTCAAGGCCATGGTGCTGGTCAGAAATTCACGCCTCTCCGTCCAGCCCGTTTCGTCCCAAGAATGGGGTATCATCTGCAAGCTGGGCGGCCTCACCAATCCGCCGCAGGCCTAGACGCACAAAGGGGGGGAGCGAAATGCAGATCAACTATCTCGCCGTGGTCGTGGCCGCGGTCGCGGGCTTCCTGCTCGGCTGGGGCTGGTACAGCGTGTTCGGCAAAGTGTGGATGGCCGGTCTCGGCAAGAAGAAAGAGGACTGCGACAAGGCCATGCCGATCGCGCCGATGTTGATCGCCGCGGTCTCCTGCCTGGTCATGGCCTATATGCTCGCCGGGCTGATGGGCCATATCAGCCAAGTCTCGATCAGAGGCGGGGCGATCAGCGCGTTCTTCGTCTGGATCGGCTTCGTGCTGACCACGGTCGCCACCAACCACGCCTTCGAAGGCATCAAGCCGGTGGTGACGGCGATCGACTCCGGACATTGGCTCGCCGTGCTCATCCTCATGGGAGCGATCATCGGCGCCTTCGGCGTCTAGAATCGAGTGCCTTAAGAAGGCCGCCCATCGTAGTATCGAAGTAACAAGGTGGCGCCGGATAACGGCGCTTGCGTAAGGGAGGAGCGGACAGATGTCCGAGCATAAGCAGTTCAAAGTCGAGACCGTGAAGGTCCCGAAAAAATGGAAAGAACGCGCCTATATCGACAAGGACGAGTACCAGAAGCTTTACAAAAAAAGCGTCGAGAACCCCGACAAGTTCTGGGGCAAGGAAGGCAAGCGGCTCGACTGGATCAAGCCCTATACGCGCGTCAAGAACGCCTCGTTCGCCTATCCCGACGTGTCGATCAAATGGTTCGAGGACGGCACGCTGAACGTCTCGGCCAATTGCATCGACCGGCATCTGAAGAAGCGCGGCAAGCAGACCGCCATCATCTTCGAGCCCGACGACCC
>JBAUOI010000417.1:0-1572 GCA_049579665.1 Methyloceanibacter sp. | reverse complement strand
GGAATTCGAAACACCAAAGTCACCATTCCCATTTTTGGAGTAGCAGCGCATGCAGGAAATGAAGCTGCAAGATTTGAAGACCAAATCGCCGACGGAGCTCTTGAGCTTCGCCGAGGAGGTCGCTGTCGAGAACGCGAGCGCCATGCGCAAGCAGGAGCTCATGTTCGCGATTCTGAAACAACTGGCGGCGCGCGATGTCGAGATCACCGGCACCGGCGTCGTCGAGGTGCTGCAGGACGGCTTCGGCTTCCTGCGCTCTCCCGATTCCAACTATCTCGCCGGCCCCGACGACATCTACGTCTCGCCCTCGCAGATCAGGCGCTTCGGTCTCAGGACTGGCGACACTGTCGAAGGCCAGATCAGGAGCCCGAAAGACGGCGAGCGCTATTTCGCCCTGCTCAAGGTCAACACCATCAACTTCGAGGACCCCGAGAAGCAGCGCCACAAGATCCATTTCGACAATCTGACGCCGCTCTATCCCGACGAGTGGCTGGAGATGGAAACCCAGGATCCCACCCGCAAAGATAATACCGGCCGGGTGATCGACATCGTGTCGCCAATCGGCAAGGGCCAGCGCGGGCTGATCGTGGCGCAGCCGCGCACCGGCAAGACCGTGATCTTGCAGAACATCGCCCACGCCGTCACCGCCAACCACCCGGAGTGCTACCTGATCGTGCTCTTGATTGACGAGCGGCCCGAGGAGGTGACCGACATGCAGCGCTCGGTGAAGGGCGAGGTGATCTCCTCGACCTTCGACGAGCCGGCCTCGCGTCACGTGCAGGTCGCCGAGATGGTGATCGAGAAGGCGAAGCGCCTCGTCGAGCACAAGCGCGACGTGGTGATCCTGCTCGAGTCCATCACCAGGCTCGGCCGCGCCTACAACACCGTGGTGCCGTCGTCCGGCAAGGTGCTGACCGGCGGCGTCGACGCCAACGCGCTACAGCGGCCGAAGCGCTTCTTCGGCGCCGCGCGCAATATCGAGGAGGGCGGCTCGCTGACCATCATCGCCACCGCGCTGATCGATACCGGCAGCCGCATGGACGAGGTGATCTTCGAAGAGTTCAAGGGCACCGGTAACTCGGAAATCGTGCTCGACCGCAAGGTCGCCGACAAGCGCGTGTTCCCGGCCATCGACATCGCGAGATCCGGCACGCGGAAAGAGGAGCTGCTCGTCCCCTCCGATCAGCTCAAGAAGATGTACGTGCTCCGCCGCATCCTCAATCCGATGGGCACCATGGACGCCATCGAGTTCCTGCTCGACAAGCTGAAGCAGACCAAGACCAACGGCGACTTCTTCGACTCGATGAACACCTAGAAGTTGCGCGCGACCGCCTTCCGGCTGTGCACGCACAATCTTGAGGCAGACCTGCCGCAATATTGGGCAGATTATCTAGGAATATCAGCAAGATAGTCTCAACGATTGGCCGCTAAAGTCCCTCGCAAGATCGTGGGGGATTCTCATGCGGCTTCGTCTTCGCGCGTTGTTTCCATTCGCCTGGGTCGGGCTGCCGGTGCTCGGCGCCTGCCTTGTCGCCGTCCTGGCCACCGAGGCCGGGCGGGCCGCTTCTCGGC
>JBAUOI010000416.1:0-2544 GCA_049579665.1 Methyloceanibacter sp. | reverse complement strand
GCCGGCAGCGGCTGTAAGATGAACTGGGAATTGCAGCGCATCATCGCCACCTAGCTCGCCCATGCGCATCGCAAATCTCAGGTCATGGCGCACGAACTCGGGTGGCAGTCACGTCGAAGCCGATATCGATGGCGAACCTCTGTGGTTCGTCTCCGAGGATGCGGCGCTCGCGCCGTCTCCCGAAGCCTTTGCCAGCGCCTTGCTGATCGCCGCGGCCACCCGTGGCGAGCCGATTGAGGTCGAGGCCCAGGTTGACCGGTCGTGGCTCGAGCAGGTGCCCGCCATCGTGCGGCAAGTCAAGGACTGGTGGCAGTTGCCGGGGACCCGCGTGATCGCCGCCGACGTTATCGACACCCCACGCGCCAAGCCGGGACTCACCGCGCAATGCTTCACGGGTGGGGTGGATTCGTTTTACGCGCTGATCACCGCTAAGACTCCCCCTGGGATCCTTGTCTATGCGCACGGATACGACGTCGAACTGAAAAACCGCGTTCGCACCGATGCCTTCCTCCCCGGTTTTCGACAGACCGCTGCTTCATTCGGCGCGAGGGCTGTGCTGCTGACCACCAACCTGCAGGAGCACAAGGCCTCCCAGGGCATCGATTTGCGCAGAAGTCATGGCGGCGCGCTTGCCGCTTTGGGGCACGTCCTGGCGGAAGAGGTGGAACGGCTCGTGATCCCGTCTAGCTACCCGTACCATGACCCCAAGCCTTGGGGCTCGCACTGGGATCTCGATCCCTTGTGGTCATCCCGACGAATGGCGGTGGAGCACGCCGACGCGACGTTTCGACGTGATGGGAAGGTCCGGGCCATCGCCGACCACCCCATGGTCCGCCGTCATCTCCGTGTCTGTTTTGGCTTTAAAGCCGCCACGGGGAACTGCTCGAGATGCGAGAAGTGCATTCGCACCATGATCGCGTTGGCAATGTGTGGTCAGTTGGACGACTGTGAAGCATTCGATCGCAGCATCCCCATCGACCGGCGGGTGGAGCGAATGTCGATCATGCGACCGCACCTCGTCTCGAT
The DNA here is from genome assembly GCA_049579665.1 of Methyloceanibacter sp. Classification (GTDB taxonomy): domain Bacteria; phylum Pseudomonadota; class Alphaproteobacteria; order Rhizobiales; family Methyloligellaceae; genus Methyloceanibacter. Next base: position 1,518 of record JBAUOI010000416.1, on the reverse strand, counting down.
CTACGAAGAGTTGCTTCGCGGCATCGACGATCCGCAATTGGCCGCCGCCGTGGAGCGATTGATCGCCGACAGCCGCGGACGGCCGGCATGGTTCTACGAGCGCATGCGGCGTTGGCGCCGAAAAGCGGGCGCGAGCAGACTGAAGCGGTTGTGGAACAGGCTGACTTGAGTGTGTCGGGCGCCTGGCCGCTGTCGCAAGACAGCACGGCCTTGGCGCCTGGCACGATGCGTTAAGCCGCGCGGGTGCGCGCCTCGGTCTCCGCCGCGAGCTTGGCGTGACGCGCGGTCTTGGCGAGCAAATCGTCGATCTTGGCGACGGCGCTTGCCTCGTCAAGCTTCTCGACGGCGGCGATCTCTCTCGCCATGCGGTCGAGCGCGGCCTCGTAGAGCTGCCGCTCGGAATACGACTGCTCGGGCTGCGCCTCTGAGCGGTAGAGGTCGCGGACCACCTCGGCGATCGACACGAGATCGCCCGAGTTGATCTTGGCCTCGTATTCCTGGGCGCGTCTGGACCACATGGTGCGCTTGACGCGCGCCTTGCCCTTGAGCGTGCCGAGCGCCTTCTTAACGGTCTTCTCTTCGGCGAGCTTGCGCATACCGACGCTGGCGAGCTTCGCGGTCGGCACTCTGAGCGTCATCTTGTCCTTCTCGAAGTTGATGACGAACAGCTCGAGCTTCGCGCCCGCGATCTCCTGCTCTTCGATACTCACGATCCGGCCGACGCCGTGAGCCGGATACACGATATATTCGTTGGTACGAAATCCGTGTCTTTGCTGGGGCTTCTTCTTGTCAGGCATTACTCTCATCTCACTTTGTCAAAATGCTTTGCGTGCGCTGATGCCGGGGAGGTCGGCTCGCCCATTCTCCATGCGCCGGTCTGAAGCTCCGGCGCCCGTCTCATGCGACGGGAGGCAATGAGCACAGGATGAGCCGTCGATCAGAGGCCTGATCGCGCCACCTCCCTCAAGTCGGAAAAAAAAGTGCGCCCAAACAGGGACGCCTCTCTTGGTGCTTGTTGCGCCGACAATCCGCGCCATTTCGACATCAGTCTAACATAATCTTAGTGAATCCGAAAGCCATCCCGGCTCGGGGCACCGCCTTTTTTGCGCCGCAACATGCGACATTTTGACCATAGGGTTAAGACTTAACCCTTTGAATTATCTAGTCCCCTTCTCCCGGTTCCGGCGAGAAATACTTCTCGAACTTGTCAGGTTCGGCCACAAATGCGTCGGCATCGGGGGGCGCAGGCTTTTTGGTCGTGATATTCGGCCAAGTCTCGGAATATTGCCGGTTCATCTCAAGCCATTTGTCGAGGCTCGGCTCAGTGTCGGGCTTGATGGCGTCCACCGGGCATTCCGGCTCGCAAACCCCACAATCGATGCATTCGTCGGGGTGAATCACCAGCATATTAGCGCCCTCGTAGAAGCAATCCACGGGGCAGACCTCGACGCAGTCGGTATATTTGCATTTTATGCAAACTTCGGTGACGACGTAAGTCATCGATCCCACACGTTTTCG
>JBAUOI010000415.1:0-9534 GCA_049579665.1 Methyloceanibacter sp. | reverse complement strand
TTCCGCTCCTTCACTTCGACCTCGGTCGAGCCGCCGACCTTGATCACGGCGACGCCGCCGGCGAGCTTGGCCAGACGCTCTTGCAGCTTCTCGCGATCATAGTCCGAGGTGGTGTCCTCGATCTGCTGCCGGATCTGGGCGACGCGGGCCTCGATGTCTGCTTTCTTGCCGGCGCCGTCGACGATGGTCGTGTCGTCCTTGGTGATGACCACCTTCTTGGCGCGGCCGAGCATGTCGAGGGTGACATTTTCGAGCTTGATGCCGAGATCCTCGGAGATCACCTGACCGCCGGTGAGCACGGCGATGTCCTGCAACATGGCCTTGCGGCGGTCGCCGAAGCCGGGCGCCTTGACGGCGGCGACCTTCAACCCGCCGCGCAGCTTGTTGACCACCAGCGTGGCGAGCGCCTCGCCCTCGACATCCTCGGCGATCACCAGCAGCGGCTTGCCCGACTGCACCACCGTCTCGAGTAGCGGCAAGATGGTCTGCAGATTGGAGAGCTTCTTCTCGTAAATGAGAATGTAGGGGCTCTCCAGCTCCACCCGCATCTTGTCGGCATCGGTGATGAAGTAAGGGGAAATATAGCCGCGGTCGAACTGCATGCCCTCGACCACTTCGAGCTCGGTCAGGAGCGCCTTGGCTTCCTCGACGGTGATGACGCCCTCATTGCCGACCTTCTGCATGGCCTTGGCGATCATCTGACCGATCTCGGCATCGCCATTGGCGGAGATGGTGCCGACCTGGGCGATCTCCTCGCTCGAAGTGACCTTCTTGGCCTTGGACTTGAGCTCGGCGATGACAGCGTTGACGGCGAGATCGACGCCGCGCTTGAGGTCCATCGGGTTTGAGCCCGCGGCGACCGACTTCGCGCCTTCCTTGACGATGGCCTGAGCCAGCAGGGTGGCGGTGGTGGTGCCATCGCCGGCGGTGTCGGAGGTCTTCGAGGCGACCTCGCGTACCATCTGCGCGCCCATGTTCTCGAACTTGTCCTCGAGCTCGATTTCCTTCGCCACGGTCACACCGTCCTTGGTGATGCGCGGTGCGCCGAACGACTTCTCAAGCACGACGTTGCGGCCCTTGGGACCGAGCGTCACCTTGACCGCATTGGCCAAGATGTCGACGCCGTGCAGCATGCGCTCGCGGGCGTCTTGTCCGAATTTCACTTCCTTAGCAGCCATCTACTCTCTCCCATTGACCTGATGCCGCAAGGAGCGGCCGATGCGCGGCGCTCCAAAAGGCGAAATTGTTGCTGTGCTAAGCGGCCTTCTTCTTCTTGGCGGCGACGCCTTCGAGCACGCCGAGAATGTCGCTCTCTTTCATGATGAGAAGCTCCTCGCCGTCGAGTTTGACCTCGGTGCCCGACCATTTGCCGAACAGCGCGCGGTCGCCGGGCTTCACGTCGAGCGGCTGCACCTTGCCCTTCTCGTCGGGGGCGCCGGGGCCGACGGCCACGACTTCGCCCTGCTGCGGCTTCTCCTTGGCGGTGTCGGGGATGATGATGCCGCCTCTGGTCCTCTCGTCCTCCTCGATGCGGCGTACGACGACACGATCATGCAACGGGCGAAACTTCATCTCTCTCCTCCTCCAGGACGTTTTCAGTAAGGGGCCGCGCGGCGCACCCGCGCGCTATGTGGAAAGGCACTTTAGCACTTTCAAGGGAGGAGTGCCAAAACCGTTAGCAATGGCTGCGACTTGCTGCCAAGCATCTGATTCAATTCATGAAACGCGCTTGCTGCAACCCGGCGCGGCGGCTAACAATTATGAGTCGAAAGAGAGTCGAAAAAGACCGGACCAGCAGGACCAAAACCATGGACGCTGCCTTCCTTCGCCAGATCGAGGGCTTCTCGCTGACCACCGCGGAAATCCTCTACCGGCTGCCCGATCACCCAAAGCTGCTGCAGAGCTATATCTGGCAGGACTACGACGTCGCCCCACGCTTCCCCAAGCTCACCGACTTCCTCGATTTCTGGTCGGCCAATCTCGACGGCGCGCTGTATCGCATCGTTGTAGCGCATCGGCGCTTGATCGCGCCCGCCGAGTTCAGCTTCGTGCGCGGCGAGCTTTTGCTGCATTAGCGCAAGTTTGACGGATCTGAAGCGAGCGGACGGCCTGACGGCTAGCGTGTCGCTTGACCCGGCTCGCCGAGAGGCGGCGCGGACTCGTTCCCGAACTCGTAGATATGCGCTTTCTCGCGATCGAGCACCGGCTTCAGCGAGCGAAACGCCTTCGGATAAAGATAGAAGGGGATGCGCGGGAAGAGGTGATGGATCAGGTGGAAGTTCTGGAACAGGTAGAGCCAGTTGACCATCGGCTCCATGACCTTGCCCTTCACCCAGAAGATGTTGGTGTCGCGATAGCGCTCATGCACCTCGTGCGGCTTGTGGGTGAGATAGGCGAAGAAATAGATGATCAGTGCGGAGCCGATGATGTGTGGGAAGATCCACAGCATCAGCACCTCGCGCCAGTAGCCGTACAGCGCGAGCCCGATCGCGAGCCCGTAATACAGCGCGTGCATCGCCACGATATGGAGGGTTAGCGGCCGCATGCCCGGGATATGCGCGTGGAAGGCGATGTGCCGCCAGAAATAGCGGTGGTACCAGAACACGATGGTCATGCAGCGCCAGAACACCAGAAACGGATTCTCGACGGCCACCCAATGATCGGGATCGATTTCCGGATTGTTGGTGTCGCGATGGTGGGCGAGATGCATGTAGCGGAAGGCTTTGTATTCATGCATCAGGAGCGTGCCGCACACATAGCCGACGAGATGATTGATCCAGAGATAGCGCGAGTCCTTGCCGGCGATGTTGCCGTGGCAGGCCTCGTGCAGCGGGGTCTGGTCGGCATAGAGGATCAGCGAGTTGAGGATCATCCCGAGCCAGAGCGGGATGATCCGCATCGTCGCCAAATAGGTTACGAGCGCGAAGGCGGCGACGATGCCGAGCGCCAGCAATACGGTGGGCCAGGCCACCATGCCTTGATATGGCTTGACCAGGGTGAGCGCCTGCCGGTCGGCGGGAACATTCGGTGCGTCGCGCGGCCGCTCGATCTCGGGGCCAACGGCGGTAGCAAAGCTCATGGTCCAAGAGTCCTTCTGTCAGTCCCCAAAAGCGGCGCTTGTCCGGCTCGGAAAAACGTGCCGGCGCTCTCATTGGACTCATCCCGGAACGGTTTAATTTTGCGCTGCGTCGCTGCCCCATTCAAGACACAATGGGACCGGCAAGCGGCACGAGTTGCCGCAGGGGTAAACATCGCGTCAAAAAGCTTAGGGTTGCTAATGGGTTACGCGTTCACGGCGGATTGGCGCAAGTTGTGGCGAAAACGCGCGGCTGACAGCGACTTGGGAAACACAAAAGACAAAGCCTGCCGCCCCGACTCAGCCGCCGGTGCGACAGGCTCGACACTCAGATCGCATGCGATCTGCTAGCGGCAGAAATACCAGCCGCCGTCAGCGCCCTGGAAGTAGCCCGTGTTCGGGTTGAAATATGGACCGTGCAGGTTACGGCAATAGTTGTACCAGCCCGGGCTCCACGGCGGAGGACCATAGGCGGCAGGTCCGTAATACGCTGGGTAGGCCGGAGGCGGCGGCGCCACATAGACCTCGCGTGGCGCGAGCGCCGAGCCGACGATGGCACCGACGCCGAAGCCGACCAGGCCCGCGCCCCAGCCGCCACCCCAGCCGCCATGACCGTGGCCGTAACCGCGACCGGCTTCCGCAGTCGCGGGCAGTGCAAGCGTACCCAAGCCGATCAGCGCCGCAGCGGCGACGGCTCTCAAAGTTGGATTGCTCATTGGTGTGTCCAAGCTCGTTAGCGTTGTGCCCGCTAAAGTGCCCCTAAGCGGGCGGGAGGTTCCCCAGGGATGGGATGACACGAGTAAGCTCTCGATTTTTGGCAAAATAGAGCCGCTAAAATGAATCGCCCGTTAAGCCTGGACGCGGCGGAGCGGCGGCAAATAAAAAACCGCCGGGCACCAGGCCCGGCGGTTCTCAATCAGTCAGCTGCGCGCTTGGTTAGGCGAGCTGGACGTTGGCGGCCTGCTTGCCGCGGCCGCGGCGGTCATCCTCAATTTCGAAGGAGACCTTGTCGCCCTCATTGAGGGCGGGCACACCCGACCGCTCGAGAGCGGAAGCGTGTACGAAAACGTCCTTGCCGCCGTCCTCGGGCTGAATGAAGCCGAAGCCGCGCGCATGATTGAAGAATTTCACTGTGCCGTTGACACGAGCCATTAGGGAATTCCTTTCCCGTTGAAGTTTACACAAACGGGCCGTAGGCCCCCGAAAGGGATCCTTCGGCGTCTTGAGATGTCAGGAAAGGTCGTGCTCTTGTGGCGCGTAGATCACTTTGCCGTCGTCCAAGTCCGCGCCCAAAGCCTTGGGCGCCCGGTGCCTTAAAGATGGGCGAAAGCGAGCGAATTGGCAAGCCCGAAGTGGCTCTGCCGCCATCACAATCTCTCTTGGAAATCCGCAATCTCTCTTGAAATCCGCGCCACAATCTAAACGGCAGATGAACGGAGGCCTCAGAAAGGGTTCAGCCGCGAAGCCTTACGACGCTTGCATCAGACAGCGCGGGAAACGCGCTCTTGGGTGCTCTTGGAGGCTTCGAAATGTGGAAGATCGTGGTGGTCCTGCTGCTGACGGCTCTTGCCATCCTTTTGGCCCGTCTCGCCTACGATGCGCCGGTGATCCAGACGCGGGTTGGCGCGCTCGTCTCCGAGATGCAGGGCGGGGCGCCTGCGCCGCTTACGCCGGCTCTGATGTATGCCGGTGTGCGGGGGTAGGGGGTTTCGCCTAAGGCCAGCGCACCAGAGGCGGCATGGAGGAGAGGATCGCTTCGACATTGCCGCCGGTCTTGAGCCCGAAGATCGTGCCGCGGTCGTAGAGCAGGTTGAACTCGACATAGCGGCCGCGCCGGATGAGCTGCTCCTCGCGATCGGCCTCGGTCCAGGGCGTTCCCATGTTGCGGCGGACAATCTCCGGATAGACCGACAGGAACGCGCGGCCGACCTTCTGCGTGAAGGCGAAGTCGGCCATCCAATCGCCGGTATCGAGATAGTCGTAGAAGATGCCGCCGATGCCGCGCATCTCGCCCCTATGCGGCAGATAGAAATATTGGTCGCACCATTGCTTGAAACGCTGATAGTCGGCAGACGGCTCGCCCTCGCAGGCGCCTTGCATCGCTGCGTGAAAGTCGCGCGAGTCCTGATCCTCCTGCGTGCGGCGGCGCATCAGCACGGGAGTGAGGTCCCCGCCGCCGCCGAACCATCCCTTCGACGTCACCACCATGCGCGTGTTCATATGCGCGGTCGGCGCGTTCGGGTTCGCCGGATGGGCGATGAACGAGATGCCTGACGCCCAGAAGCGCGGGTCAGCATCGGCGCCGGGAATCTGCTTGGCGAATTCGGGTGGAAAGGTCCCGTGCACGGTCGAGGTATGGCAGCCGACCTTCTCGAACACGCGGCCCGACATCAGCGCCATCACGCCGCCGCCGCCCTGTTCGCCGCTCTTCTCGCTGCGCGTCCAAGGCGTCTTCACGAAGCGGCCGGGGGCCTTGCTGTCGCAACCGGGATGGCCGTTCGCCTCGTCCTCGATCGTCTCGAGCGCGGCGCAGATCTGATCGCGCAAATGCTCGAACCAGGCGCGGGCGCGCTCCTTCCGCGCGGGGCTGAAGGTCTCTGTCAGGTTTGGCTCTTTCGGTGTCTTCTGGTCCATCTACCCTGGCCTAACGCCTTGATGCGCTGCAAGCTCAATGGCATGGCTTGGCTCGCCCCGCGCGGCTTTGACCGGGATCAAAACGCTTGTCGCAATAGAGGCCTATGTCAGAAATCGTGACCGAAGGCTTTATGCGCCAATTTGCCCAAGTTGCGCCACTGGACAATCCGGGAAGTCGATGCAAGAAAGCGCCACTAAGAATGCCGGTTTACGGCATCAGGAGAGGCAAACCCCAAGGCGCGTTGGGTTCGCACGGCAGAGGCCCGGGGCTGAAGCTTCGGCTTCGCGCCCGGCTGTTGGCATGGGGTTTTCGCTGGGGGATGGTTCTCCCCCCATTGATCTAGGAGCTTCCGGCCCGTGGCCAATCACGACACTTTAAATCCTTCCCTCATCGACGACGACGAGCCGACGCGGCGCGATGTCATTCTGATCGCGGCGGGAGGCTTCGCCGCGATCGGCGCCGCCGCCGCGCTGTGGCCTCTGCTCGACCAGATGAGCCCTGACGCCTCGACGCTGTCGCTTGCCACCACCGATGTGGATGTTTCGCATGTGGAGGCGGGGCAGGCCATCACCGTGATGTGGCGCGGCAAACCGATCTTCATCCGCCACCGCACCGACAAGGAAATCGCCGAGGCGAAGGATACCCCGCTCGACGATCTGCCCGATCCACTCGCGCGCAACGCCAATCTTCCCGAGAACGCGTCGGCGGACGACGACAATCGCGCCGCCAAGGACCGCGAGCCGTGGCTGGTGATGATCGGCATCTGCACGCATCTCGGCTGTATCCCGAAAGGGCAGGCGGTCGGCGACTATAAGGGTGAGTATGGCGGCTGGTTCTGCCCGTGCCACGGCTCGCAATACGACACGGCGGGACGCATCCGCAAAGGGCCCGCGCCGCAGAACCTGGCGATCCCGCCTTATGCCTTCACATCCGACACCAAGATCAAGATCGGATAGGGCGATCATGGCGCATCCTTCGATCTATCAGCCCAATACCGGCATCGAGCGCTGGCTCGACGCGCGTCTGCCAGTTCCGCGGCTGATGCATGACCAGTTCATGGCCTTCCCTACGCCGCGCAATCTCAATTATTGGTGGACCTTCGGCGGCATCCTCACCTTCATGCTGGTGGCGCAGATCGCCACCGGCGTGGTGCTCGCCATGCATTACATCCCGGCCGAGGACCGCGCATTCGACTCGGTCGAGAAGATCATGCGCGACGTGAATTGGGGATGGCTGCTCCGCTATTCGCACGCTGTTGGCGCCTCGATGTTCTTCGTCGCCGCCTATATCCACACCTTCCGCGGTCTCTATTATGGTTCCTACAAGGCGCCACGCGAGGTGTTGTGGATCTTGGGCGTGCTGATTCTGCTGTTGATGATCGCCACGGCCTTCATGGGCTACTCGCTGGTATGGGGACAGATGAGCTTCTGGGCGGTGACGGTGATCACCAATCTGTTCTCATCGCTCGATTCGGTGGTGCCCGGGCTCGGCACGCGGCTCGTCGAGTGGATCTGGGGCGGTTTCGCGGTGGGCGGTCCCACGCTGAACAGGCTCTATTCCTTGCACTATCTCTTCCCCTTCATCATCGCCGGCGTCGTGGTCTTGCATATCTGGGCGCTGCACGTCCCAGGCAACAACAATCCCACCGGCATCGACGTGAAGACGGCGAGGGATACCGTGCCGTTCCACCCGTACTACACGATCAAGGATGGCTTCGCGCTGGTCGCTTTCATTCTCGTGTTCGCCGCGATCGTGTTCTATGCACCGAACTGGCTGGGTCATCCCGACAACTACGTACCGGCCAACCCGCTGCAGACCCCGCCGCATATCGTGCCGGAATGGTATTTCTTGCCGTTCTACGCGATCCTGCGCGCGATCCCGAACAAGCTGTTCGGCGTGATCGCGCTGCTCGGGTCGATCAGCATTCTGTTCTTCGTGCCCTGGCTCGACACGTCGAAGGTGCGCTCGACCCGCTATCGGCCAGTCTATAAATGGTTCTTCTGGGCGTTCCTGGTGACGTGTCTCGCGCTCGGCTATCTCGGCTCGCAGCAGCCTGAGGGTCTCTATCTCATCCTCGGGCGAATCTTCACCGTCTACTATTTCGCCTTCTTCCTCGTGGTCATGCCGGTGGTCGGGTTGATCGAGAAGCCGCGCGGGCTTCCGGGCAGCATCACCGAACCCGTGCTCGGACCCGAGGAGGTCAAGGCGCCGCCGGCGCCCAAAGTGCCGCTCAAGCGCAAGCCGGCGGAGGTCATGTGATGAAGCCGGTCTCAGCCTCGCTTGCCGCAGCGCTCGCGCTCTCTCTTGCTCTGCCGGCCGCGGCCATCGCCGAGGAGGCGAACTCCAATCACGCGCCGGAGATCAAGCCTCAAAGCTGGAGCTTCTCCCCGCCATTCGGCACTTACGACAACGCGCAGCTCCAGCGGGGATTCCAGGTCTACAAGGAGGTCTGCGCGAGCTGCCATTCGATGCGGCTTTTGTCCTACCGCAATCTCGGCGAGCCGGGCGGACCCCAATTCTCGCCCAAGGCGGTGGAGATCCTCGCCTCGCAAGTGCAGGTCACCGACGGCCCGAACGACAAGGGTGAAATGTTCCAGCGCCCGGCGCGGCCGTCAGATCCGTTCCGCTCGCCGTTCGCCAACGAGCAGTTGGCGCGGATCGCCAATAACGGCGCGCTGCCGCCCGACCTGTCGGTGATGGCCAAGGCGCGGCCGGGCGGTCCCGATTATATCTACGCGTTGCTCACCGGCTATCATGCGGCGTCGCCCGGTTTCCAAGTGGCGCAGGGCATGCACTACAACGCCGCCTTCCCCGGGCATCAGATCGCTATGCCGCCGCCTTTGAGCGACGGCGTGGTCAGCTACACCGATGGGACCAAGCCGACGCTCGACAATTACGCGCGTGACGTCTCGGCCTATCTGATGTGGGCGGCCGAGCCCAAGCTCGAGGAACGTCACATGGTGGGCGCGCGGGTGATGATCTTCCTCCTCGTCTTCGTGGTGATCATGTATCTCGCCAAGCGCGCGGTGTGGGCGCGACTGCATCGTCACGACGCCACCCACGCGGCCTAGGTTCGGTTCGCCGGGGGAGGTATAAGGGCAGCATGAAACACGCCTTTATCGCGCTCCTCGTGCTCGCTCTTGCCGCGCCAGCCTTCGCCGCCGAGCCGGGGCCCCCGCCCGGCATGGTGCTGCTCACCGTAAGCGGCATGATCGGCAAAACCAATCGCGGGCCGTTCGACGAAAAGCGCGACAGCCTGCTTGCGCTGCAGAAGGCCGACTTCAAAAACGCCTTCGCCTTCGACCGCGAGATGCTGCTGGCGCTGCCGCAGGGCACGGTCACCGTCAAGACCAACGAGTTCGATGCTCCCGCCACGTTTTCCGGGCCTCTGCTCAAAGAAGTGCTCGGCTATCTCGAAGTCGCGCAAGTCAGGACGACCTTCGTCGCCCTCAACGGCTATGCCGGCTGGCTCGATCCCGAAGACGTCAAGTCGTCGGACTGGATCCTCGCGCTCTCGGCCGACGGCGTGCCTCTCGGCCTTGGGCAGCAGGGGCCAATCTGGTTGCTGAACACGCGCGCTCCGGACTTCACGCCGAACGACGAGCATCATGGCCATTGGGTCTACGCCGTGTTCTACATCAAAGTCGGCGATTGATGGTGGCGTGAGGGGCTATGACCAAAGCGGTGCTGGGAATTATCGGCGGCTCGGGCATCTACGATCTGCCGGGGCTGCAAAACGTGCGCGAGAAGCGCATCGAGAGCCCGTGGGGCGAGCCATCGGCGCCGCTCAGGATCGGCGAGATCGACGGACTCCCAATCGTAT
>JBAUOI010000414.1:0-6937 GCA_049579665.1 Methyloceanibacter sp. | reverse complement strand
GGTGAGCACCTCGGGCGGCACGATGAGGAAATCCTCATCGAACGAGCCCATCAGCACGACAGGCCATTCGGTCAGCCCGGCATTCTCGGCGAGCAGGCCCTCGTCCTCGACCAGCGCGAGCTTCTCGTGCTTGGCCTGAGCCTGCGCCGCGTCGTGGATCAGCCGCGCGCGTTCCTCGCCGTCAAGGATGACTTTGGCTTTGCGCAGTTTCTCGCGGTAATCCTCGAATCCCTTCACATTAAAGGGCTCCGGCGCCATGAATCTGTGACCGCGCGTCTCCTTGCCGCTCTTGATCCCGTCGATCTCGAATGGCACGACCTTGCCGTTGAACAGGCAAAGGATGGAATGCAGCGGGCGCACCCAGCGGAGCCGGCCAGAGCCCCAGCGCATGGATTTCGGCCAGGGGAAATTGCGCACGAGCGCCGGCACGATCGTCGCCACTACCTCTTCGGTGGCACGGCCAGGCTTCTCGATCGTCGCCACGTAGTAAGCGCCCTTCTTGTCGTCGCGCTTCTCGGCCTGATCGACGGAGGCGAGCCCTGCCGATTTGAGGAAGCCATTGATCGCGGCCTCCGGCGCATCGACGCGCGGACCCTTCCTCTCCTCGCGCACATCCGGCGACCGGGACGGCAGGCCATCGACCACCGCGACGAGGCGCCGCGGCGTGGCGAAGGTCCTGATCTCCTTGAACTCGAGCCCTGCCTCGCCGAGCGCGCCGCCAAGCAGCCGAGCGAGGTCCTCACGCGCGCGCGCTTGCATCCGCGCCGGGATCTCTTCGGAGAACAGTTCAAGCAGGAGCTCAGCCATTTTGTCTAACCGTTAGCCTGGATGACGGGACGAGCTTGGACGGGGCAATAGGCGGTGGCGACCCATACAGCGGCAACGCAACCCTGTCGAGATAGGCTCGTGAGGCCCCCGGGGCAGGAGCGGCGGTCAGCCGATGCGGTTATGGAAACCCAGATCGTAGTCGGTGATGGTGAAGATCAGCCGATTCGTTTCAACGACGTAAGGGATGACACTTAAGACGAGATCTGACTGCGCGCCGGCGGCGGGGAGCAGCGGGACCAGCACCTGGGCGGGAACGGTGCCAAGGAAATCGTAGAAGCGCATGAAGGCGTGCTTGCCGCTCTCGACATAGAAGGCCCCGACCGCCCAGGGAAGCGGCAGATGGTTCTCGTCGGTATAGTCGAGATAGAGAGCAAAGCTCGATAGCTCGGAGATATGCGGCGAGAGCGCCGCGCGCAATTCCGTATCATCGATCTCGGAGACCGCGAGGCTCGCGTCGAGTTTCAGCATCAACTGGAAACTCGAAGGCGTGGCGCGCCAGATGCGGCCGGTCCATGACCTGAGCTTCGGCTTGAGCGCCGGGGTACGCGATTGCGGCGGCGGCTCCGAGCCCGCGATAGACCTCAAGCATGGGCGCCGCCGGCCTCGGTCTTGAGCCACGCGGCGCAGCAGGCCTTGGCGAGATCGCGCACGCGCAAGATGTAAGCCTGCCGCTCCGTCACCGAGATCACGCCGCGCGCGTCGAGCAGATTGAAGATGTGCGAGGCCTTGATCGCCTGGTCGTAAGCGGGCAGCGCCATCAGATGGCGCTCGCCGCCGTCGCCCTTGGCGAGCAGCGCCTTGCATTCGGCCTCGGCGTCGCGGAAATGCCCGAGCAGTCGGCCTGTGTCGGCATGCTCGAAATTGTAGCGAGAGTATTCCCGCTCGGCCTGGAGGAAAACGTTGCCATAGGTGACCTCGTCCTTCCCCTTGGCGCCGTTGAAATCGAGATCGAACACGCGGTCGACGCCCTGCACATACATGGCAAGCCGCTCCAGGCCGTAAGTCAGCTCGCCTGAGACGGGATCGCAGTCGAAGCCGCCCACCTGCTGGAAATAGGTGAACTGCGAAACTTCCATGCCATCGAGCCACACCTCCCAGCCAAGCCCCCAAGCGCCGAGCGTTGGGCTCTCCCAATCGTCCTCGACAAAGCGGATGTCGTGCTGCAGGGGGTTGATACCAATGGCGTAGAGGCTCTCCAGATAGAGGTCCTGGATGTCGAGCGGCGACGGCTTCAGGATCACCTGGAATTGGTAATAATGCTGGAGCCGGCTCGGGTTCTCGCCGTAGCGGCCGTCCTTGGGGCGGCGGCAAGGCTGCACGTAGGCCGCGCGCCAGGGCTTGGGGCCCAGCGAGCGAAGCGCGGTGGCCGGATGGAAGGTCGCAGCCCCCATCTCCATGTCGTAGGGCTGGAGGATGACGCAGCCCTGATCCGCCCAGAAGCGCTCCAGCCGCAGGATCAAATCTTGGAAGGACGGAGCCTTCGGCTGTTTGCTCTTGAGGGACTTGGCCATGTCTCTATCGCGTGGAAGCCTTGGCAGGGTCGCGGGACGCTAATGCAATTCGTGGCAGGCCCGCAACACTCCTCTCCCCAGGGAGAGGTTGGGGTCAGTGCCGCGTGCTTTGGGACCCTTGCGCCACCCGCTTCGGCCGGTAGACGCCGGTCATGGGGTCCTGCTCCAAGGGCACGACGTTCTCCCGCTCGCGCCGCTCAAGCGCTTCCTCGGCGGCGCGCAACTCCGAGGCGATGCGCCGCTGCACATCGCGATACCAGCGCCCGGCGAGGAAGAGCCCCGCGCCAGCCGCGACGAAGATGAGGAGTGGCGGCATCGCCTAGAACCCGAAGCGCGACCAGAGCGCGCGCGCTTCGATCGCCGAGATGAGATCGGCGGCCAAGCCGCCAGGAGACAAGCCTAGCTCGAATCCACCGCTCTCGGCAAACACGCTTCGCCGCCGGCGGAACCATGAGGTCGACGGCATCACCAGCTTGAGGCGCACGTCTTCGCCATAGACCTCGCGCATCTTAGTGCGCAGGTCCGAGAGGCCATCGATCAGGCCGAGCTCGAGCGCCCTCTTGCCGGACCAGAACTCACCAGTAAACAGATTGATGTCGGCCTTGTCGAGCTTGGCGCCGCGCCGCGACTTGACGAGATCGATGAAGGCCTCATGCACGTCGCGCTGTAGCGCCTTGATGCGCTCGACGTCGGCCGGCTTCTCGGGAAGAAATGGATCAAGCGTGTCCTTGCTTTCGCCCGCGGTGTAGACGCGGCGCTGCACGCCGATGCGGTTGATCAGCTCGCTGACGCCAAAGGTCGCGGTGATGACGCCGATCGAGCCGACGATCGAGCTCGGATCGGCGTAGATCTCATCGCCCGCGCATGCCAGCAGATAGCCGCCGGAAGCGGCGACATCCTCGGCGAACACATAGACCTTGAGATCTTTCTCGGCGGCGAGCGCGCGGATGCGCTTGTAGATCAGCATCGACTGCACGGCCGAGCCGCCCGGCGAATTGATCTGGATGGCGACCGCCTTGGCGCCGCTCACGGAGAAGGCCTTCTCGATGGCGGCCGCGCTGGTGGACAGGGAAAGGCCGGGTCGGAGCGGCGTGACTACGCCGATCGCTCCGCTGAACCTGAGCACGGGCACGATCGGCCCTGAGCTCGTCCAGGCGGCGGGGAGATAGCTCTTCAAGGTTTCGATAAAACTGTTCATGGGAACTTAAGGTACAGCGGCATTGCGCCAAATCAAGGCGCGCACGCTGAATTCTGTGCCAATAAGAATCATATAGCGTGCGGCCTTTAAGCGTTTGGTTAGCGCAAGTGCGCGAGCGACACCGGCCTGTCCGAATTCGCTGCTATATTGGCGGCGACGGTGGGGACAATCCCGTCCGGGCGGCGCGGTTCGGCGGAACGGCGCCGCATTCGATCTTTCGAGGAGGAATGAATGAGCAAGCTTGCAACTTTTGTTGTGGCGCTGGGAGCCCTGGTGCTCGCCTTCGTCACGCTTTCCCCGAGCTCAGCGGAAGCCGGTTGGCGCGGCCGCGGGTGGTACGGCGGACCCGGCGTCAGCGTCTATGTCGGACCGCGCTGGGGCTGGTATGGCCCGCGGCGCTACTACGGCGGCTACGCCTACGGCTATCCCTACGCCTATTACCCCTATTGGCGCAGCGGCCGTTATTGGCGTCGCGGCTGGTATTAGGCACGCGCGCCCTTCAAGGGCGCAGCGAGTTTTGGCAAAGGGCCATTCCCGAAAGGGCGTGGCCCTTTGGCTTTTTTGCGGGGGTTTTTGCGCTGAATGCCAGATGAATGAGGGCCTCAGCTTCGGTTCAGCGCGCTCCAACTAGAACGGCAGCATGAGCGAGGGCAATTCCTCTCCTCGCTTCGACCGAACCGGCGATGATCGCCGCTAGAAGGAGTGACCCCGATGATGAAGACCATCCTTGTTTCCGCCGCCGCCCTTTCAGTCATGGCTCTCGGCGCCGCCTCTCCCGCGTCTGCCAAGTCCAATTTCTCGCTTTATATCGGCACGCCCTGGCTGAGCGGTTATTCGTCCCACTATCTGCCGAGTTGCTACTACGAGCCCCACCTCGTCACCATCAAGGTGTCGAACGGTTACGGCGGCTACTACTTCAAGAAGGTCTGGAAGGACGTCAAGGTCTGCTACTAGCGGATCTTGCCTGCCCGAGAAGGCTCCTCACGCTCGGGCAATAGAGGGCTGCCGCCTTTCCCCCCTAGGCGGCGGCCCTTCCTATTGTTCGAGCCACCGAGATCGAGCCCCTCCCCTCCCCGCAGCACGGCTTCAGCCGCATCCGTGTAGCTCCCATTCTGCTGATGCAGGACAAGGCCGGATAAGAGGCTGAGCCCTGCCCGGCTCCCCTTCTCGGCCTGCACGATGATGCGGGTTGCGGGCTCGCCAGTCCTCGCGAACAAAGGAAAGACGGTCACGTCGCCGAAGCGCCCTTCGAGCAGGCGCAGCAACTCGCCAAGGCAATCGGGGCGATGGATGAGAGTGAGGAGCGCCTTCGGCGCTGCCATGGCGGCAAAGAACCGGACCCATGCGGCGAGCCCGCCTTGCTCCATGACATGCGCCGACGCCCGCCCGCGATCCGGAGCCGCTCTCACTCTGCCTTCAGCGTGGAAGGGCGGATTGGCGATCACCTGATCATAGGCCTCGCTGAAAAGGCCTGCGGCGCGGAGCGATCTGCCGGGCGCGGTCACGTCGGCGTTGACGACGCTGAACTTGTCGGCGAATCCATTCCGCGCGGCATTCTTGGCGGCCAGAGCGCATAGCTCGGCGTCGATCTCGACCGCGGTCAGCTCAAGGCTCGGCAGGCGCGCCAACAGACACAGCCCCGCGACACCCACGCCGGCGCCAACATCGAGCACCCGCATCCCCGCGTGCGACGGCACGGCGGCGGCGAGAAACACCGCGTCGCTTCCCGCCCTGTGGCCGCGCTTCGGCTGCATCACGCCGATACGCCCGCCGAGAAAGTCGTCGGTGGTGGTGGCGCCCGCTGGCGCCTCCCGGCGCTTAGGCTTTTTCGTCGGAGAGGGCATGGCCGAGATCGGCCTCGGTGAGCAGATTGCGCGCCTGGGCAAGCCTCGCGCTCTCGACCAGGACCCGCCGGGGCAAGATTCCGATCGAGCCTTCGAGCACGCTCATATTGGTGTCGGCGACGATAAACGCGATATCTCCCTCCTCCAGCAGCGCGCTGACATAGGACAGAAGCACCGGATCGTTCGTGCGCAACAATTCCTTCATGGCCTCGTAAGCCCTGTGTCCCTTGGCCTCGTCTGAACGCCTTGACCTCGGTAGGCGACCGCCGACAATATCCGAGAAACGACGCCCGTCTCGACCGGATTCAGGAGTATGTCCCTTGGGAGTTGTGGTTAAGCTTGCCGGCGCCGGCGACCCGACAGCGAGTCTTACGCCGCTCATCGCGCTTGTCGAGGAGGACATGGCTCATGTCAATCGCATCATCCTCGATCAGGCGCGATCCAATGTCGAGCTGATCCCCGAGCTTGCCCGGCATCTGATCGATTCAGGCGGCAAGCGTTTGCGTCCTATGCTCACGCTGGCGGCGGCGAAGCTCTGCAATTATAGCGGCGACGGCCATGTGCGGCTCGCGGCGAGCGTCGAGTTCATGCATACGGCGACGCTTCTGCATGACGACGTGGTCGATGAGAGCAATCTCCGCCGCGGCAAGACCGCGGCGCGGCTGTTGTGGGGCAACGAGGCGAGCGTGCTGGTCGGCGATTTCCTGCTCGGCCAGGCCTTCAAGATGATGGTCGATGTCGGCTCGCTTGGCGCCCTGCGCATCCTGTCGGATGCTGCGGCGATCATCGCCGAGGGTGAGGTGATGCAGCTGATCACCGCCAAGAACACCGAGACCACCGAGGACGACTATCTTGCGGTGATCGACGCCAAGACCGCGGCCTTGTTCGCCGCGGCGGCGGAGGTCGGCGCTGTGATCGCGACGCGGCCGAAGTCGGAAGCCGCCGCACTGCGCTCCTATGGCCGCAATCTCGGGCTCGCCTTCCAGCTGGTCGACGACGCGCTCGATTATTCGGGCGAGCCGTCGATGCTCGGCAAGAGCGTCGGCGACGATTTCCGCGAGGGAAAGATCACGCTCCCCGTCGTGCTGTGCTATCGCCGCGGCAATGCGGCCGAGCGCGCGTTCTGGCAGCGCACTCTGCAGGAAAGCGACATCGGCGAGGACGATCTCGCCGAGGCGTTTCAACTGATGAAGCGGCACAATGCCCTAAACGACACGATGGAGCGGGCAAGACATTACGGCGCCATCGCCCGCGACGCGCTGGCTATTTTCCCCGACTCCGACGTGAAGGCCGCGCTACTCGAGGCGATCGAGTTCTGCGTCGACCGGCCGTTCTAGACACCGAGCGAACTCGCGGCGATCCACCAATGAGGAAACTCGGCGGCGAGTCTCGCACCCCCATGTGCGGCGTCCGCCTCGGTGGCGAACAGCGCAAAGCAGGTCGGCCCGCTACCCGACAGCCGCGCAAGTCTCGGCCCCCCATCCGCGAGCAGGGCGGCGAGCAGCTCCCTGATCTCAGGCACAAGCCTCGCCGCGGGGGCTTCGAGATCGTTCAGA
>JBAUOI010000413.1:0-1915 GCA_049579665.1 Methyloceanibacter sp. | reverse complement strand
CCCGCCATCTCTACTTCACCCGGCTCGATGCGGAGCCGCGCGTCGAGCGCGATGACACCGGTCTCGTCGGCGAGCAGCGGATTGATGTCGAGCTCCTTGACCGCCGGGCAGTCGACCACGAGTTGGGACAGCCGCCGCAGCGCCTCGGCAATCGCCGCGAGGTCGGCGGGCGGTCGATCGCGATAGCCTTCCAGCAGCTTGTAGATACGCGTCTGCTCCATGAGATCGCGCGCGAGTTCCGCATCGAGCGGCGGCAGCGCCACCGCGGTGTCGTGAATGATCTCGGTTGCCGTGCCGCCGGCGCCGAACAGGATCATCGGGCCGAACAGGCGATCTTGGTAGACGCCCATCAGGAGTTCGTGTGCGTTGGGCCTCATCACCATCGGCTGCACGGTGAAGCCTTCGATGCGCGCTTCCGGCTTCAGCTCGGTCACGCGTTTCTGCATGTGCTCGGCCGCTCGCACCGCCTCTTGCGCCGAGCGCAAGCCGAGGCGGACGCCGCCGATATCGGATTTATGCGAGATGTCCTTGGAGAGAATCTTGACCGCCAAAGCCGGCGCTTGTTGCAACAGGCCCTCGGCGATGGCTTCCACCTCTTGCGGGGAAGCCGCCACGCGGGTGGCGACGGTTGGAATGCCGTAGGCCGAGAGCACAGCCTTCGCCTCGGGCTCTGTCAGCATCGAGCGTCCGGCGGCAGCGGCCGTACGCATGATGGTGCGGGCGGCCTCCTCTGCGACATGCGTCCGCTCCGTCTCTCTCGGCGGCGTCCGCATCAGCGCTTCCTGCGCCTGAGTGTGTTGCCAGAGATAGAGAAAGCCTTTGACTGCGTCGGTGGGCGATTCATAGCTCGGGATCGAGGCCTCGCGGAATAGACGCCGTCCACCGGCGACCGCATCCTCGCCAAGCCAATTGGTCAGGATCGGCGGCAGCCGCTCTCGGTTCGGCGCGCGCTTGATCGCCTCGATCACCGCTTGCGCGGCGTCGCTCGAAGAGGCGAGCGCGGTCGGGCAATTGACCACGAGCAGGGCGTCGGCCTTCAGAGTGGGCAGCAACGCGTCGAGCGCGTCCGCATAGCGCTTAGGGGCCGCATCGCCGATGATATCGACCGGATTGGCTCGCGACCAATTGGCAGGGAGCACCTTGTCGAGCGCCGCCATGGCGCCTTCGCTCAACGGCGCGAGCTTGCCGCCCGACTGGATCAGATCGTCGACCGCGAGCACGCCGGCGCCGCCGCCATTGGTCAGGATCATCAGCTCGTTGCCGGTCACCGGCTTGAGCGAGGTTAGCGTCTCGGCCGCAGCGAACAGCTCTTCCAGCTCCTCGACCCGCACCAGCCCGGCGCGGCGGAACGCGGCGCTCACGGCGGCATCGCTACCGGCAAGTGCCCCGGTATGCGTGGCAGCAGCCCGCGCCGATTCCCTGTAGCGTCCCGACTTGATAACAATGACGGGCTTGGCGCGCGCGGCCGAGCGGGCAGCCGACATGAATTTCCGCGCCGCGGGGATGGTCTCGAGATAGAGCAGGATGGACTCGGTCGCGATGTCGGCGGCGAGGAAATCGAGCAGATCGCCGACATCGACATCGGCCATCTCGCCCATCGACACGACATAGGAGAAGCCGATGCCGCGCGCCACGGCCCAGTCGAGGATGCCGGTGATCAGCGCGCCGGATTGCGAGAGAAAAGCGAGCTTGCCGGCTTGCGGCCGATTGAGTCCGAAATTGGCGTGCAGCCCGATGCCAGGAACGGCGATGCCGAGGCAGTTCGGCCCGATGATGCGCAGGCAATACGGCTTCGCCTGGTCGAGCATTGCCTGCTTCAGCTCGGGGCTGAATCCTGCCGTGACGACGACGACGGCGCGTGTGCCCTTCTTGCCGAGTTCCCCGAGCAAGGCCGGCACGGTGTCGGGCCTGGTTG
>JBAUOI010000412.1:0-2052 GCA_049579665.1 Methyloceanibacter sp. | reverse complement strand
GATCAACCGCGCATCAAGCAGCGCGGTGCGGATGGTCATGTCGGAATGACTGAGGCGCACGCATTGATCGATATTGCGCGTGGCGTGGCCGACCTTAAAGCCGAGATCCCAAAGCAGATAAAGCATGTATTCGGCGACGCTCTCGCCCCAGGCGGTCTGCTTGTAGGGCAGCAGGAAAAGGAGGTCGATGTCGGAGCCGGGCGCGAGCAGGCCACGCCCATAGCCGCCTTGCGCCACGACGGCCATGCGCTCCGCGGCCGTCGGATTCTCGACGCGATAGACGTGGTTGGTGGTGAAATCGTAAGCGAGCTTGATCAGTGCGTCCTGGAAGGCCGACAGACCGGCGGCGCAGGCACGCCCGTCGCCGTCCTCCTCCAACTGACGCCTTGCCGCAGCATAAGCGTCGTCAACAAGCTGGCGCATCCGCCCGACCAAGGCCATGCGTAACTTCGAATCTTGCCCCGAATGGGCGCGGGCAAGCTCCGATGCCTCGTGCCGCAGCACGTCGAGGTCGAAATAAGGCGCTTGTTTCGGTACGGTTTGGTCCATGACGAAGCGGGCGAAAGTCTAGCACATGGGGGATTTACGCCTCGCTAGCAAGCAAAGCCTTGAGGCGATAGAGGGCTTCGAGCGCCTGCTTCGGCGTCATGGTGTCCGGGCTCAGCGCAGCAAGGGCCTGCTCGATGGCGGAGGCCCGGTCGGGCTTGGCCTCGGCCGCGCCCTTGGCCGCCCTGAACAGCGGCAGATCCGAGGCGAGATCGGCAGGTTTCGGCCGCCCATCGGCCTTCTCCAGCGCGCTCAGAACTTCATTGGCGCGGGACAGCACCGGTGCGGGCAGCCCGGCGAGCTTCGCCACGTGGATGCCGTAGGAGCGGTCGGCGGCGCCCACGATCACGCGGTAGAGGAACACGATCTCATCGCGCCATTCCTTCACCTCGACGGTGGCGTTGGCGGCGGACTCGAGCTTCTCGGCGAGCGCCGTCAGCTCATGATAGTGGGTGGCGAACAGCACGCGAGACCGGTTCACCGCATGCAGATATTCGAGCGCGGCCCAGGCGATCGACAACCCGTCGAAGGTCGCCGTGCCGCGGCCGATCTCGTCGAGCACGACGTAAGAGCGCTCGGTCGCCTGATTGAGGATCGAGGCGGTCTCGACCATCTCAACCATGAAGGTGGAGCGACCGCGGGCGAGATCGTCGGCGGCGCCGACCCGGCTGAACAGGCGATCGACCACGCCGATATGGGCGCTGCGCGCCGGGACGAATGAACCCGACTGCGCCAGCACGACGATCAGCGCGTTCTGCCGCAAGAAGGTCGATTTGCCGGCCATGTTGGGGCCGGTGAGGACGAGGACGCGGGTGCCGTCGCCCAGGCTACAGTCGTTACCGACGAAGCTCGCCCCCTCGCTCCGCCGCAAATTCTGCTCGACCATGGGATGGCGGCCTTCCTCGACGGCAAAGACGAGGCTGCCGTCAATCTTGGGACGCACATAGTTCTCGGCGACGGCAAGCTCGGCGAGACCGGCATAATGGTCGAGCTCGGCCAGCGCGGCACTCGCCGCCGCCAGCGCGCTCTCCTCGGCAAGCACCTCTTGGGTGAGCCGTCCGAAAATATCGAGTTCGATGGCGAGCGCGCGGTCGGCGGCTTGAGTGATGCGCGCTTCAAGCTCAGCGAGCTCGGGCGTCGAGAAGCGCATCGCATTAGCGAGCGTCTGGCGGTGGATGAACAGTTCGACATGCGGCGGCTTGGTCAGCACGCCGCCATGGAGCGCCGTGACCTCGACGAAATAGCCGAGCACGTTGTTGTGGCGCACTTTCAGCGATTTGACGCCCGTCGCCTCGGCATAGGTCGCCTGTAAGCCAGCGATGACCTGGCGGCTGCCGTCGCGCAAGCGGCGATGCTCGTCGAGATCGCCGTCGGCGCCATCCTTGATGAAGCCGCCGTCGCGCGCGTTGACGGGAAGCGTCTCGGCGAGCGCAGCCGCGAGAGTGTCCTCGACCTCGCCCGGCGCGGTTTCGAGGCGATCCCCGATTTCGGCGAGCTGTTGCGGCA
>JBAUOI010000411.1:0-3834 GCA_049579665.1 Methyloceanibacter sp. | reverse complement strand
GCGCCTCCCCGGCCCCGCCGAGCAAGGCCCCGATCCCCCGGTGCAGCCCGATCGAGACGCGCTCGATGCCCCCGCTCGAACCTCGCGTCGTTGCGCCTTAAGGGATCGATCAGGAGCTTATAGAGCGCAAACACAATGGCGATGGTGATCAGTCCGGCGAAGACGATATCGCTGACGAAATGCCGCCCGAACACGACGCGCAGGGAGCCGACCGCCGTGCCGAAGATGACCGCGCCGCCAAGCGCCAAGGGCCGGACCTGCGGCGGTGCAAGCGTCGCCGGAGCTACGGTCCAGAATGGCTCGCCTCGCCCGACACGAAGGAGCAATTCCGCTTGCAGGCTCCGCTCGGCCGCCACCAGGGCTGGAAGTCCGCCGTCCCGGCAAATTGCTGAATGCCGTTAGGCCGCGGCCTGCCCCAGTTCTCCTTGAGCAGGAGATTTGAGGTGACACCGGGGCCGATCAGGAACGAGGCGAGCAGATACAGCGCGACCGACGGGGCGACCAGCATCTTTCGCTCCGGGAAGACCAGCTTGCGCAGCAGCGCGAACAGGGCGGGCGCAAGTAGAAGGAAGGGCACCCAATTGGCGGCCTGCCGGATCAGGTTCCATTCGTAACTGATGGAAAGGGGAAATCTGGCGCGCTGAGGATCGAAGAAATATTGCGCCACTTCGAGGTCCCAAAGCGGGAAGATGGCGAGCAAAATCGCCAGCGCCAATCCAAGCGCAATGAATGACAGCAAAAAGCCGCGCGACACGGCAGACCCCCGACCCCTAAGCCGACGGCGACGCTAGCGAGGCGACGCGACAGTTCCGTGAGGTTGCGATGAAGATTTGTTTGCGGATCCACGACGATCCAAAGACGAATTGATGACCATGACAATGGAGCGAAATGATTCTCCAGGCCAATTTGCTTCGAACACATCATGACGACTGGCTGGAGAAGCCGGCGACCTATCCACAGCCCTTGTCGATTTGCAGCGGCGCGAGCCCGCAAGCGCATCGAGCAGTGTTGATCTCGATCAGAGCGGATGGCTTGCGGCGGGCGTTTTCTTGCGTCTGACGCGTCCGACGCCGGAACCAGAACCGCAATATCGAAGTTTGTAGGAACAGGCCGGTCGGCACAGAATCTGGGAGGGTACGATGCCCCAAGAGCTAGAGCACCACACTGAAATCAAGAAACCCTATGTCGGTCCCTTGGCTGAGATCCCGAGTCTCGGCTTCCTCACCCGTCGC
Source organism: Methyloceanibacter sp. (assembly GCA_049579665.1). Lineage (GTDB taxonomy): Bacteria > Pseudomonadota > Alphaproteobacteria > Rhizobiales > Methyloligellaceae > Methyloceanibacter. The sequence continues at coordinate 2,602 of JBAUOI010000411.1, read as the reverse complement.
AAGGGTTCCAAGCGCAGTGAAGCTTGGCGGGAGACCGTGACGCAACATCTGCCTGAGAGCTGGCCCGCGGCGCGGCTGGCCTTGCAGGCGAGGATCGCCGCACTCGATGTCGAGGCCTAGGTCCGCGAGCCGGCGAGCAGCCAATAGACGAAGCCGCCGGCGAAGCCCGCCGCCGCGAAGATTGTCATATACGGACTGGCGAGCACCTTCGGCAGGTCCACGGTTTCAGGCACGGCGAGAATGGGAATGACCGCGAGCGACGCCCCGCCCGCCAGCACGTAATACATCCACGATCTGATCCTTAAGACTTCCCCTGCCACCGCCGCAAGCAGCCCTGGCAGCGCGTTGAGCGCCGGCGCGACGGTACCTGCAAACAGCACCGCGCCGAACACCGGGCTCGCCTGCTGCATCACCGAGCCTTCAGGCGCCGCCGCGCTGAGCTCGCTCCCCGCCCAGATGGCGCCAAGCGCGAACAGCACGGCGAGCGATACGGCGACGGCGACGAAGAACGCCACCACCACCAGGATCGCGCGGAAGATGATGCGGGAAATCAACTGCGCCGCCTGTTTGTCAGGCTCGCCTCCGAGCCGGAAGGCTTTATAACACCGTCACCAAGACCGTAGGGTGGGCAACGGCAACCCCATGCGCACGACGGTGGGCACGCTTTGCTTTGCCCACGCTACAGTATCAAACTATGGGCCAAATTGAGTTCTGGTACGAGTTCGGCAGTACCTATTCCTATCCTGCCGCCATGCGCATCGAGCGGCTCGCCGCCGATGCAGACGCGGGCGTGCGCTGGCGGCCGTTCCTGCTCGGCCCGATCTTCAAGGCTTATGGCTGGAATGACTCTCCCTTCAACATCTTCGCGGCCAAGGGGCGCTAGATGTGGCGCGACCTCGAGCGCATTTGCCAGGCTGACGGTTTGGCGCTGGCGCTGCCCCCGGTTCGTTTCCCGCAAAACGGGCTCAAGGCCGCGCGGCTTGCGCTGATCGGCGAGCCCGGAGGCTGGACGCCCGCGTTTACCCGCGCTGTGTTCGCCGCGAATTACGCTGAGCAGAAGGACATCGGCGACAACGCGACGCTGCGCACCATTCTCGCCGCGCTCGGCGTCGACGACGATGCCGCTTTCGCCGCAGCGAACACGCCGGAAAACAAGGACGCTTTGAAGCGTCAAACCGAGGAGGCCGCCGCGCGCGGGTTGTTCGGCGCGCCGTCTTTCACCATCGGCGATGAATTGTTCTGGGGCAACGACCGCCTCGAAGCGGCGCTGAAATGGGCGGCCACACCCAAAGCCTAGGGCGCAGGTATAAATCGAGGAACTGACTGCAACGTCATCTCGCCTCGACGAGCGCGGCGAGTTTCGCGAGTGCCATGCGCGTGCCGGTTTCGTTGTCGGCAGCCGATACCCCGCGTGGCAGCCCTTCGTACTGGACGAGCACATCGGTGCCGCCATTAGCATCAACGAGCGTAGTCGTGATCGTCATCTTGCCGCGCAGCGCGTCGTCTGTGGTTTCGAACTCGAGCGCTTCTACAACCTGCGTATTCGCTACTAGCTTCACGAAGTTGCCGCGATAGGTGTCGGTGTGCGCGGTTGTCTTGCCAGTCCCGGTCTGGGCGTCGTAGGTGAGGGAGATGCGGAAGGCGCCACCTTCGCGGGCGTCGAACTCGTGCACGTGACTGGTCATGCCGTCCGGCACCCTCCACGTCGCGACCGCACGCGCATCGAGCAGCGCGCGATACACGGTCGCGCGGGGCGCGTTGATTTGTCGGCTGATGCAAATTGTACTCATGTCACACGCAGCAAAGCGCGGCCACGATGACTGGCCTATCCGGAAGCCGAAAGACGGGCGCTGGCGCGCTGCTTGATACTCGCGCTCTTCAACTGCCCGCAGGCGGCCATGATGTCCCTCCCGCGCGGCGAGCGCACCGGGCTCGCATAGCCCGCGCGGTTGACGACTTCCGCGAATTTCTCGATCTGCTCCCAGTCGGAGCATTCGTAAGGCGCGCCCGGCCAGGGATTGAACGGGATCAGATTGATCTTGGCGGGAATCCTGGCGAGCAGCCGCACCAGAGCCTTGGCGTCGGCGATCGAGTCGTTCACGCCCCTCAGCATCACATATTCGAAGGTGATGCGTTTCGCGTTGGAGAGGCCGGGATAGGCGCGGCAGGCGGCGAGCAAGTCCTTGAGCGGCCATTTCTTGTTGATCGGCACGAGCCTATCGCGCAGCTCGTCGCGCACCGCATGCAGCGAAATGGCGAGCATGGTCCCCGCCTCCTCGCCCCAGCGCGGAATCTCCGGAACCACGCCGGAGGTCGACAGCGTGATGCGCCGTTTGCCGATGGCGAGCCCCTCGCCGTCGGCGGCGAGCAGGCAGGCGTCACGCACATGCTCGAAATTATAGAGCGGCTCGCCCATGCCCATCAGCACGACATTAGTGATCTTCCGCTCAGCATCGGGCAGGCCGCGCGGGTCCGGCGCGGCGGCGCCGGGCCAGTCGCCGAGCCGGTCGCGCGCGAGCATGATCTGGCCAACGATCTCGCTTGGCGTGAGATTGCGCACCAGGCGTTGCGTGCCGGTATGGCAGAACGAGCAGGTGAGCGT
>JBAUOI010000410.1:0-4834 GCA_049579665.1 Methyloceanibacter sp. | reverse complement strand
ACGCAAGTCGGCATTTCAGACTACCAGTTCTTCATCCAGACCGACGCCGCCATCAATCCCGGCAATTCGGGCGGTGCCCTGGTCGACATGGACGGACGTCTGGTCGGCATCAACACCGCGATCTTCTCCAAGAGCGGCGGCTCGCACGGCATCGGCTTTGCGATCCCGTCCAACATGGTGCGGCTGGTGGTTCAGTCGGCTTTGAAGGGCGGCAAGGTGCAGCGGCCCTGGCTCGGCGCCGCGCTGCAAACCGTGACGCCTGACATCGCCGAGTCGCTGGGGCTGGCGACCCCGTCAGGCGCGCTGGTCGCCAAGGTTCATGCCAAGGGTCCCGCGGCGAAAGCCGGCCTGAAAGCCGGCGACGTCGTGGTCAGCGTCGACGACAAGCCGGTGCAGAACCCGCAAGCCTTCCAATATCGCTTCGTCACCAAGGGGATCGGCGGCGCGGCCGAGCTTGGCGTGTTGCGCAAGGGGCAACAGGTCAAGACCAGCATCACGCTGATCGCCCCGGTCGAGGACCCGCCGCGCGATGCGCGCGATCTTCAAGGCCGCCATCCGCTGACCGGCTGTACGGTCGCCAATATCTCGCCCGCCGTGGCGGCGGAGGTCGGAATCGACGACGACATGCGCGACGGCGTCGTGGTGCTCGACGTCAAGGACAAGACGCCGGCGGCGCGGCTCGGCGTCAAGCGCGGCGATATCGTCGTCGGCGTCAACAACGAGAAGGTGAAATCGGTGGGGCAGCTCGTCGCCGCGCTCGATGCGGCCGATGGTGGCTGGCGCTTGCAGGTCGAGCGCGCGGGGAGAGTGTTCAATCTCGCCATTCAAGGCTAAGCGATGAAAAAGGGCGCCGCCACATTGTTCGAGGCTGCCGGGCTCGCCGACGATGCGCCGAGGCCGCTCGCCGACCGCTTGCGCCCGACCTCGCTTGCCGAGGTGATCGGCCAGGATCATCTGCTCGGCGAGCAGGGCATGCTCTCGCGCATGGTCAAGGCGGCGCGGCTCGCCTCGGTGATCTTCTGGGGCCCGCCAGGCACCGGCAAGACCACGGTGGCGCGGCTGCTCGCCGAGGTCACCGACCTCCATTTCGAGCAGCTCTCGGCCATCCATTCCGGCGTCTCGGATGTGCGCAAGGGGTTCGACGCCGCGAAAGCGCGGCGCGAGGAGGGTCGCGGCACGCTGCTATTCGTCGACGAGATCCACCGCTTCAACCGCTCGCAGCAGGACGCCTTTCTGCCGCATATGGAGGACGGCACCATCATATTGGTCGGCGCCACCACCGAAAATCCCTCCTTCGAGCTCAACTCGGCGCTGCTGTCGCGGGCGAGCGTGCTCACCTTCAAGCGGCTCGACGAGGCGGCGATCGAGGCGCTGCTTGCCCGCGCCGAGGCGCATGAGAAGCGCAAGCTGCCGCTGACCCCCGACGCGCGCGAGGGGCTCATCAACATGGCTGACGGCGACGGGCGCGGCGCGATCAATCTCGCGGAAGACGTGTTCCTGGCCGTGCCGCCAACCGCCAAGACCCCGCTCGACCGCGAGGCGCTGGTCAAGCTGGTGCAGCGGCGCGCGCCGCTCTACGACAAGAGCCAGGACGGCCATTACAATCTGATCAGCGCGCTGCATAAATCGGTGCGCGGCTCGGACCCCGACGCCTCGCTCTATTGGCTCGCGCGCATGCTGGCCGGCGGCGAGGATCCGCTCTATATCGCGCGGCGGCTGGTGCGCATGGCGGTCGAGGATATCGGCCTCGCCGACCCGAACGCGCTGGTGCAGGCGATCGCCGCCAAGGACACTTACGATTTTCTCGGCTCGCCCGAAGGCGAGCTCGCCCTGGCGCAGGCCACCATCTATCTGGCGACGGCGCCGAAATCGAATTCAGGCTATGTGGCGTTCGGCGTGGCGAAACGCGCGGCGGAGGAGAGCGGCTCGCTGCTGCCGCCGAAGCACATTCTCAACGCGCCGACCAAGCTGATGAAGCAGGAAGGCTACGGCAAGGGCTACGCCTACGACCATAACGAGGAGGAGGCGTTCTCCGGCCAGAACTACTTCCCCGATGGCATGGAGCGCCAATTGTTCTACGCGCCCACGAGCTACGGCTACGAGGCCGAGCTGAAGGAGCGGCTCAAGCGCTTCGCCGAGCTGCGCAAGGAGCGGTCGAAACGCTAACAGTCGAGCAGTGAAGCACAGCCGCTATTTGTTCATGCTTCACTATCGCTCGCCCGTTAGTGCCTAGCGCAGCATGACCCTGAGCAGGAAGTCGTAGACTCTGCCGAAGGGCGGCCGGAAGAGGTCGGCGAGATTGAGCCGTGCCTGCTTGAACACGGCCTTGGCGTGGCTCATGGTCTTGAAACCCTCAACACCGTGGTAGGCGCCCATGCCGCTTGGCCCGATGCCGCCGAACGGGAGATCGTCCTGCGCGTAATGTAGGATGGTATCGTTGATGAGCACGCCGCCGGACGTCGTCCGTTCCACAACACGGCGCTGCGAGGTCTCGTCCGTCCCGAAGAAATAAAGCGCTAGCGGCCGCGGCCTTGCATTCACGTAGGCGATGGCATCGTCCAGCCCGTCATAGGTGACGACAGGCAAAACCGGGCCGAAAATCTCTTCCTGCATTACCGCCATCTCGTCGGTTACGCCGAGCAGCAGCACCGGCGGGAACATGCGCGATTGCGCTCCGCCTGGCTGCCTGGTCCCGATCTCGATTACGCGGGCGCCTTTGGCCTTCGCGTCCTCCACCAGTCCTGACAAGCGTGTGAAGTGCCGGTCGTTGAGAATTGAGGTGTAATCGGGATTGTCGCCAATGTTGGGGTAGAGCGTATCGAGCTCTTGCCGGTAGGCCGCAACGAAGCCCTCCGTTTCGCTCTTGGGCAGGAGGAGATAGTCGGGGGACGTGCAAATCTGACCGCCATTGGCGCACTTGCCAAACGCGATGCGTCGCGCCGCGGTACGCAACGAGTAGCCGTGATCGACAATGATGGGCGATTTGCCGCCAAGCTCCAACGTCACCGGAACCAAATTCTCGCTCGCCGCGCGCATGATGGCACGGCCGACCGGAATACTGCCGGTGAAGAAAATATGGTCGAAGGGGAGGCTGGAAAACGCTCTGCCGATCTCGGCGTCGCCGGTCACGACGGCGACCTGCTCCTTGTCGAACGTCTCCGCGAGCATGGAGGCAACCAGATCCGTGGTCGCGGGTGTCATCTCCGACGGCTTGAGCATCACACGGTTGCCTGCGGCAAGGGCGGTGGCGAGCGGCGTCAGGGCCAGGGAAACAGGGAAGTTCCACGGCGCAACGATGCCGACCACTCCGAGCGGCTGGTACACGACCTTCGCCGAGGCTGGCCTGAAGATGGCCGCCACGTGACGCCGATCGGGGCGCATGAAGCGTCGCAGGTTGCTGTACAGATAATTGATGGCGCCAACCGTAGTGCCTAAGTCGAGCATTTGCGACTCTTGGCGCGCCCTGTGGCCAAAATCGGCATCGAGCGCGGCCACGAAGCGATCCTGGCGCGCCAGAATGGCTTCCTTGAGTTTCTTAAGGTCGCCCCGTCGTTGTTTGAGTGTCGGCGGGCCATCACGCAGGAAGGCGGCGCGCTGAAGCGCAAGCGTGTTGTGCAACGCACGTTCTGCCGCTGGGATTGGCACGGTTTGGTTCGTGGCGTTCATCGGGGCGTCCTTTCGTAAGAGTGGTTAGGGCGATGATTAGGAACGGCCCCAATCGGCGCCGGCCGGAATCGGTGATAGTCGATAGTGAGGCATCGAATCGTGCAGCCGCTGCGGCTCGATCCGTGTGGCCTCTGGCGTCAGTGCGAAGACGACAACCGAGGCTACTAAGACATTGATGACCGCAGTCACCAAAGCGCTGCCTAGAATCGCGTGGGGTCTGGTCATGGCTAACCTCCTTGACGTCTGCAGATTGCGAATCCTCTAGGCTGGCCTAGAGGATTCGCAACCCCTCTAGGCACCGGTGACCGGTCCAAGGGTTGTGGCGGCCCAGCCCCAGGCGGCCGCCAGGCTAACGATGGTTCCCAAAAGGCTCGACACAAGCACGTAGGGGAAGGAATCGTCGGGTTTCTCGGTTTCGAATGTGTTCATGGTGTTCATCGGGATCTCCTTTAGTAGCTGGGTTAACTTGACAGTGTCTAGTAAATGGGTGCGGACTTGACAGTGTCAAGTGCAGCTGGCAAATAATTTCCCATCATGCGAAACCCCACGGATCTCCGCCAAAAAGTGCTGGATGCGAGCCTTGCTCTGATTGAAGAGGGTGGGCTTGACCAGCTCAGCATGCGCGAGGTGGCACGCAAAGCTGGCGTAAGCCATCAGGCGCCCTACCATTATTTTGGCGACCGCGAGGCCATCCTCGCCGCGATCGCCACAGAAGGGTTCGGCATGCTCCAGCAGGAGCTCTCGCACTCATTGGATAAGCACGTCTTGAATAAGCACGTCGCTTCGCAAAGGCGCGCGCTCGAGGCCGCCTCCAGGACTTATGTTGATTTCGCGCTGCGCCATCCCGGACATTTCCGAGTGATGTTCCGCTCAGACGCGGTGCCGATCGAAAACTATCCCGAGGCGTTGCACAATGCCGACGCCGCGTTCGGCATGCTTGTGCAGACGATCGACAGGAGCTTTGACAGCGAGCCGCCCGAGGCGAGGCGCAATCTAGCCTTTGTCTGCTGGGGCTTCATGCACGGCCTCGCCATGCTTCTGCTCGATGGCCCGCTCGCACGCCGGGCCGGGACGCCCGAGGGCCGGCAAGGCGATCTCGCCGAGAAAGTGATCCGCACCTTCGTCGCTTATTGGAACGAGGGGAAGGTTAAGCCGGCTCGCAAGGGCC
>JBAUOI010000409.1:0-16326 GCA_049579665.1 Methyloceanibacter sp. | reverse complement strand
ATATCGAGCTGGCGGTCGGTGAAATGCTTCAGCATCACCGTGCGGATCAGCGCCTCGGCGGGCGCGCCGATCTCGACGGCGGGCACCGCGTTAAGCCGCGACTTGAGGTCGGGCAGCGCGATGCCCCACCGGCTCGGCGCGCTCTCCGCCGTGATGAGAACATAGAGGTCCTTCTCGCGCGCCAGGTTCAACAGATGGAACAGAGCCTTCTCGTCGTAGGCGACACGGTCGGCGTCCTCGACCACGAGCGGCGTGCCCTCATCCATGCTATCGAGCAGCGGCATTACGAGAGTCTCCGGCGCCAGCGCCTGCGCACCCGACAGCGCCTGCCACACACGGGCGAGATGCGTCTTGCCGCTCGCCTCGGGGCCGATCAAGAGCTGCACATGGTTCTGCCAATTGGGCCAGGCGTCGATCAACCTGACCGCCGCGAGATTGCAGTCGCTGACGAGGAAATCCTCTGCGCCAAGCGCCGCGCGGTGAGGCAGGTCGAGCGTGAGCTGAGCGACCGTCACGAAGCCCTGATCCGCGAGCGTTGCGGTTGCTCGATGCCGGGGGCCTGGCGCTGACGCGGCGGAAGCGGTTTCGGCGCCGGCTCGTAGCTCGCCATGTGCCTGAGCCATTCCCAGAAATAGGCGGCCGCCGAAATGATGGTCAGCGCTCCGGTCACCCAGATGAGCACGTTCACCAGATCGTGCAGCCCGAGGCCAAGCCCGAGCTCGGCGAGCACGAGCCCCGCCAGCACGATCTGCGAGAAGGTGTTGGCCTTGCTGACGAGCAGCGGCTGCATGCTGAGCGGCCGCGACAGCATCCACGACAACACCACCGCGCCGACGATGAGGATGTCGCGGCTCACAACCGCGATCACCAGCCACGCGGGCAAATGTCCGGCGAAACCCAGCGTGACATAGATGCTGACAAGCAGCGCCTTGTCGGCGATGGGGTCGAGATAGGCGCCGAGCTCGCTGTTCCAGCCATAGCGCTTGGCGAGATAGCCGTCGGCCGCGTCGGACAGTCCGGCAAGTAGGAACAGCAGGAAGGCCGCCTGCATCTCATGGGTGATGATCAGCCAGACGACGAGCGGGACGAGCACGAGCCGTCCGAGCGTGAGGCTATTGGGGATATTCACGTGCGCTCCTCCCGGAGGCCTTCGCGAGGCTTGAGCCCGCTTGAACCTCCGAGCCCGCATTTTAGCAGATTCGAGGACAGAGTGTGACGGCTGGCGTCGCTACCAACCCTAGCGCGAGCGGAGCACAAAGGTCCCCTCCCTGTCGCCGAAGTCGAAGCCGTATTGACCCAGAACCTGCTGGAGATGCCCGAGCGAGCCCGCATAGTCGAAAGTCACCGAGGCCGTCCGCGCCGAGAGCGAATTGACCTCGAGCGCCTCGATTCCGGCGACGTTCATCAGCCGCCCGCGAATATCCTGCCAATCCTTGAGGCTCGAGAACTCGACCTGGGCCACGACATTGCGAGGCACCTCGCCCTTGGGAGGGGCCTGCTCTCCTACCGCCGGATGCGGCTCGGTCCCCTCTTCATATTTGACCTCGGTCGGCGGCGACTCGGGGGCCTGGGACACCTTCCAGCGATTCTCGATGATACCGAAGGCGGTGGCCGCGGCTTCGCGCGCGATCGTCTGAGCGTCGGTGGAAAGCTTGTCGCTGCGCCCGAAATTGATGGCGCCCACGCTGTCGGTTCCAGCGAGGCGGCTGACGAACTCGCCCTTGGTGGCTTCGCCCACGGCGAGAACCAGCGGGCCATAGCCATAATCGGCTTGCATTGTCGCCAGCGCCTGGGCATCGCCGGCAAGTACGGCCTTGACGGTGTCGAGGCTGAGCTCCGGCCGCGGCCTGAGGATGGTGGCAGGCGTCGAGCTATGCGCGAGGTCAAGCTGCTCCCAGGCTTGCCGCCAGCCTTCGGCGCCTTCGCTCTTCACGCTCCCGCCGGCGATGACGAGCGGCAGGATCGAGATCGAGGGCGCCCGCGCCTCGCTATAGGGGATGGCCTGATCTTGCAGCAGCTTCTTGATCCCCCGCTCGTTGACGCTCACGTCGAGCGTAGCGATGTAGCGCGTGGTCGAATTCCGCTCCGAGCGGATCGACACTCCGTTGACCAAGCCCTCGATTTCCTCCGGGCTGAATTCGGGGATCTGGTCCTGCGCGCTCAAAGGCAACAGGCGTTGCAGCACGGTCTTGACCGCGCGCATCTGCGCTTCGGCCATGCCCTCATCGCGAGCGGCGACGGCGTCCTTTGCGGTGATGTCGACCGAGATCTTGGCGACCTCGTAGAGGCCGTCGGCTGCCTGGGCGCCGCCCATAAGGCCGGCGATGGCAATGAGCGGCAGGGCGATGCCCGCGAGTCGTAACCAACGCATCAATCGCAAAAACGCCATGTCCACGCTACCGCAGATGGTCCGGCCGCCAAGGTGCCCAACCTCTGCCTTTGGGTAAACCCTTGGAATGTGGCGGACCCACGGCCTTTTGCGCCTTGACGGGCCTCGCTCGGCGCGATTATGCCACATCCCCTACTTCTGCGCCCCGAGTGGTCCGGTGCCCGCCACCTCCAAGCACAAATCCAGACTGACCTATCGCGATGCGGGCGTCGATATCGACGCAGGCAACGCGCTGGTCGAGGCGATCGGGCCTCTGGCGGCAAAGACGAAACGCGCGGGTCTGCTGGGCGGCATCGGCGGCTTCGGCGGTCTGTTCGACCTCAAGGCTTGCGGCTTCAAGGACCCCGTGCTGGTCGCCGCCACCGACGGGGTCGGCACCAAGCTCAAGCTCGCCATCGAGACGGGCATTCATGACGGCATCGGCATCGACCTCGTCGCCATGAACGTCAACGACATCGTCGTGCAGGGCGCCGAGCCGCTGTTCTTTCTCGACTATTTCGCCACCGGCAGGCTCGATCTCGGCGTGGCCAAGTCGGTGATCGGCAGCGTCGCCAAAGGCTGCAAGGATGCTGGCGCCGCGCTGATCGGCGGCGAGACCGCGGAGATGCCGGGGGTCTATGCGCCGGGCGATTACGATCTTGCCGGCTTCGCCGTCGGCGCCGTCGAGCGCAAAGCGCTGCTGCCGCGCAAAGACATCGAAGCGGGTGACGTCATCCTCGCGCTGCCCTCCTCCGGCGTTCATGCCAACGGCTTCTCGCTTGTGCGCCGCGTGGTCAAAGAGACGGGTCTCCTCTGGGGCGATCAAGCGCCGTTCTCCCCCGGCACGTCGCTCGGCGCCGCGCTGCTCACACCGACCCGCATCTATGTCCGGCGGATCCTTGATACGATTCGCGGAACGGGAGCCATCAAGGCGCTCGCGCATATCACCGGCGGGGGCCTCACCAACAACATCCCACGCGTGCTGCCGAAGGGTCTTGCCGCCGAAATCGACCTCGGCGCCTTCGCTCTGCCGGCGGTGTTCGCCTGGCTCATGCTGGAAGCAAGATTGGATCAGGCCGAGATGCTGCGCACCTTCAACTGCGGCATCGGCATGATCGTCGTCGTGAGCCCGGGGAATGTCGCGCGCGTGCGTAAGCATCTCGGCAAAGAAGCGAGACAGATCGGCGCGATCGTCGCACGCAAGCGCGGCGAGCCGGTCCGCTACAAAGGCACGCTTGCCGGGAGCGCAAGGTGAGTCGAAAGCGCGTCGGCGTGCTGATCTCGGGCCGGGGATCGAATCTCCAGGCTCTAATTGACGCCGCGCGCGACCCGGCCTACCCCGCCAAGATCGTCGTGGTGATTTCGAATGTGCCGAGCGCACAAGGCTTGCTGCGCGCCGAGGCCGATTTCATTCCGGGCGTGATCATCAACCACAAGGAGTTTGCGTCCCGGGAATCGTTCGATGCGGCGCTCGACGCAGCGCTGAAGGACGCCGGCGTCGAGCTTCTCTGCAATGCCGGCTTTCTACGGTTGCATACGGAAGGCTTCGTGCGCGGCTGGTGGAATCGTCATCTCAACATCCACCCGTCTCTCTTGCCCGCGTTCAGAGGCTTGCACACCCATGCTCGCGTTCTGGATGAAGGCGTGAAGATCACCGGCTGCACCGTGCATTTCGTGCGGCCGGAGATGGATACGGGGCCGATCGTGGCGCAAGCCGCCGTGCCGGTGCTTCCGGGCGATTCGCCCGACGACCTCGCCGCCCGCGTGCTCCAGGCCGAGCATCGCCTCTATCCGCTTGCGCTGCGCCTGGTCGCCTCCGGCGAGGTCCGCGTCGAAGGCGAGCATGTGGTGGGAATGACACAGGTCAGAGAGCATGCCCCGCTGTTTTCCCCGCCTTTTGACGAAGCGCTTTGATTGAAATTGTTAACGGCCGTAAGATCGGGCCCTGGACGGGGCGGCCTGTCGCACCACAAGATGTGCGCGTGCCAATTGATGGACAATGCCGACGGCCGGATGCTAGAAACTGGCCTAAATCGAGGCAAATCCGGGCCTGCTTGCCGCTACCGCGACCATCACGGGGGGTGGGTCGGGCGGCCTATGTCGCCCCCGCAATCGACAGCAGGGACTGAGGGAAAAGGCGTAAAATGGCGGATATGACAGTCGCCTATTCTCCATCGCACGGGCTCGGCGAAGAGCAGAGCATCTGGTTCAAGCTGTCCTCGCTGCTGAACCAGGAGAACCCCATGCAGGTTCTCTCGTGGCTCAGCGAGAAATATGGCGGCGTGGTTCCCATAAACCTCAAGAACCACCGCATCGTGATTCTTTCGGAGCCGGCGCACGCGCAGCGCGTGCTCGTCGACAACGCCGATAACTACGTCAAATATTTCGACGGGCTGCGTCCCATTTTCGGCAAGAGCATGATTACCGTCGACGGCGCGCTCTGGCAGAAGATCCGCGCCCCCCAGCAGGGCGCCTTCCACCCGGGGATGTTCGAGGAGTATTTCCCCTATCTGATGTCGGCGATCGACTCGAAGATGGCACGCTGGGCGAAGTTCGCCTCGACCGGCGAGACCATCGAGATGGTTGAGGAGACCTGGACGCTCGCCGCCGAGATGGTGTGCAAGGCGCTGTTCGACCGCGAGATGCCGTTCAACCCGCATTTCATCTTCGGTCAGGTCAAGACCTACACCGACGTGATGAATCACAAATCCATCCGCCTCAAGAAGATGCACGGCGAGCTCACCGAGATCACCGACGAAGATACGGCCAAGGCCATGGAGATTTGGGGTGAGATCCCCGAGACCGTGATCGGCGCCAATATCGTCGACCAGCGCGACAAGACGCTGCTGAAGATGCTCGAGGCCGCCGAGGCCGATCCCAACTTCCCCGAATTCGACCGCCAGCAAGTGATCGATGAGATGAAGCAATATCTCTGGGCCGGCACGGAGACGACCGCGCTCACGCTGGCCTGGTCGCTATACCTGCTCTCGCAGCACCCTGAGGCCATGGAGCGCATCAGGGCTGAGGCGCGCGCCGTCTGCGGCGACCGCGACCCGGTATGGAACGAGGTCCAGCAGCTCGGCTTCACCCGCATGGTGATCCAGGAGACCATGCGCCTCTTCCCGCCCATCTGGGGGCTGATCCGCATCGCCGCCAATGACGACGTGATCGAAGGCCATCAGATTCGCAAAGGCGACAAGGCGGTGATCTGCACCTATGTGATGCATCACAGTCCGAAATATTGGGAAGAACCCGAGAAGTTCGATCCGGAGCGTTTCGCGCCCGAGCGCTCCAAGAAGCGGGTGAAGTACAGCTATTTGCCCTTCGCGGCCGGCAAGCGCGCCTGTATCGGCGGCGCGCTGTCGCAGATCGAGAACACGCTGGCTTTGGTGCAGCTGTTGCGCCGCTTCACGCCCGAATATGCGGGGCCCGTGCCGGCGAAGATCCATGCGACGGTCACGCTCTGCCCCAAAGGCGGTCTCCCGTTCCGCATTCGCGAACTGAGCTGACGCTCCCCGCGCTCAATAGAACGCCGCCGACAGGTCGAGCTTGAAGGTAACGTCGGACGTCGCCTCCGACAGGCCGAACAGCACGCCGGTCGCCACCCGTATCGAGCCTGACTGACGCGGCTCAGCCTCAGCGTCGTAGTTGGTTTCTTTCGCGTCGCGCCCGCGCAGGTCGAGATAGAGCACGGGCCCGAGCCGATGCAACTGGTCCTCGAACGAGCCCGCGTGTGACATGTCCTTGATTTCGGAATAGCCCTCGACGCCGAGCCCAACGCTCCGGCTCAGCTCGTGCCGCATCTGCCAGTTGAGCCTCAACGCAACGCTGCCCCGATCGGCGTCGGGTCCCACCTGGCTGATGAAGAAGGTGTTGATCGTGGTCGAATCCTTGCCGAGCACGAGCCGCGCCAGCGGACCGTAAATGAGATCGTCAGGCACCCCGCTCTCGGCCGAGAATCCGTAGAGCGTGCGGAACGCCAGCGCGAAGCCCTCGCCATGTCTCTGCACAAGCTCATAATGCAGGCCGAGCTGGTAGTTCTTCGCTTCCAACGGCTCGCCGACCGGCTCAAGCAACAATCCCTTGGCGACCAGCTCCCAACGATCGGTGAAATCGTAGATCGCCTCGACCTCATGCCCCTGCCGGAGCTTCTCTGTGTCGCCCGGTCCGGAATAGGCGGCGGCATGGTCGCCAACCACCGCCTCGCCTTTGACGACGTCGGGCTGGGCGACATGAAACTGCGCGAGCGCCGGCGCCGAGATCGCGATGCCGGAAAAGAGAAGAGCAAGCAGGGCGAGGATGCGCCAAGACGCTTGGCGCGGCGCAAAGCTCCGGCTTCTTCGGTTCATGAGCCGAGCCCCCGCCCCAGCCCGAGCGCGTCTTACGTGGGGTCGAGCCTAGAGGCGGCATGCCGGCCGATGAAGGGAAAATCGCCGGCAATCCACTAGCTTCTCGCGTCTGCGGGGTGCTCAGCGCATTTTCGATCTCAACCGCATCTCCTTCCCGTCCACCGCAAATTTGCCGTAGCCGCGATGATGGATGGTCTTGGGGCTTTTCTGCTTCGGATCGATCCAGGCTTTCAGCACTTCGAGGATGAACAGGCCGTAGGCGTCGACCAGACGCGTATCCCTCACTTTGCATTCGAGGTTGACGAAGCACTCCGCGATCAGCGGCGCCGCGACGCGCTCGGCCGGAACCGGCGTCAGCCCGAATTTCGCGAATTTGTCAATGTCGCGGCCGGATGTGTTGCCGATCTTGACGACTTTGGGCGCGAGCTCCGCCGCCGGAATCGCAATCACGCACTCGCCGGTCGCGCGCAAAGCGGCAAAGCTGAAATCCGCGTTGCTGACGATGCAAGCGATCAGCGGCGGCTCGAAGTCGACCATCATGTGCCATGACATGGTCATGACATTGGCGCGGCCCTTGTCTGCGGTCGTGAGAAGGACGACAGGGCCGGGCTCAATCGTCGCGTAGACCTTGGCGAGCGGGAAGTTTCGCATCAATCGGGCCTATCGCCTTAGAGACTCGCCTCGAAAGCCTTGAAGCGGCGCTCCAACTCCCATTGCTCGGCGGCCTTCTCGCTCGCGCGCATGAACGCGGCGCAAGAAGCCGACGACGCATCAGGGTCCGGCGTGTCGGCTTGACAATCCGGCACCATGCGCAGATAGGCGCCTTTGTCGTCCCACAGGCTTGGCCCCGGCAGGAAGCTGTATTCCAGGCTGTTGCGCACCAGCTCCTTGAGCTCCGCATAGGTCAGAGCGAAGTCCTCCACCGCGCGCACATATTCATGCGTGAGATCGATGCGCGAGACGCCCTCGTCATCGGTGGAGAGCGCGACCGGCACGCCGAGCTTGCGATAGGTCGCGAACGGGTGAGCCTTGCCTTCGACCCCGAGAATGACCCTGTTGCTGGTGAGATTGGTTTCGACCAACACGCCCTTGTCGGCCATGTTCTTCAACAGGTCGTATGGCCGATCCTCGTACATGACGTCCACGCCATGGCCGATGCGGTCGGCGAGCGCCTGTTCCACCGCGAGCCTGACATGGCAGCACAGTCCCTCTGGCGGCACGAGCCCCGGCGCCAACTCGCCCGCGTGCAGGCTGACATGAACTTTGGGATAAAGCGCGCGCAGGAAACCGATCATGCGCATATGCTCGGCATAGTCGGCCATGGCGATGACATCGTCCTCGCCGCCCACGAAATTGATCGCGACAATGCGCGGATCGGCGGAGGCAAGCTCGAACCCGAACAGGGTTTGTGCAAACACGAGCTCCTTCGGCGTGTTGCGGAACACCTGGTAGACGTAGCGGGCCTTCACCGCGCAGCCTGGAGCGGAGTCGGCCGCGCCGCAGCGTTGGCGTTGATTGCGGGTCGCTTCCGCCTGGTCCCAGAAGGCGCGCGCCGCGGGAATATCCTCGGCCAAGCCCTTGGCAAGCAGCTCGCCGCGCAAACCGGCCAAATCCTCGCGCCAGGGGAGATCCTTGGTGATGGTGTTGAGCCGGTTCCAGGTCGGCGTTTCCATCAGCTCGAGATATTGCTCATTCTGGGCGGCGGCCCGGGCCGAGACCTCGTCGAGAACCTCGCCGGTATGGCGCGGGTCGGTGCCTCCGAACTTGGCGAATGTGCCGAAGAAATGATCGTGCTCGGTCTCGCCCTCGGCCGGTACGAAGCCGCGCATAGAGAAGGAATCCACAAGCTCGTCGTATAGCTTCTGGTTCTTTGGAACATCGGCGGCGCGAACGTCGCCGGCCTCGCAGACCGGCTCGGGCTCGGCGCCGGATTTGATCGGCTGCGACTTGGTGAAAGACTTGGCGACCGGATCGACGCACAGCCCATCCTCGCCGCCGACGCGGATAAAGGTCTCGGCATAGACCGCGCCGTCGAGATGATTGTGCAGATCGGCGCCCTTCGGCATGCGCTTGAGAAAGGCATAGAGTGCGAGCGGATCGCCGCGAACGGCGTCGAGCGCCTTTGCCGCGCGAAGCTCGCTGGTCTTCGGTTGCTCCTCCGCGCCCGCAAGCAGCGGCAGCGGCAGGACCGCGAGAAGCACGGTAATGGCTAGCGCTCGCATCAGCATGATCTCTACCCTGCTATTCCGCGGCGAGCACGTTGTGAATCTGCGCCACCACCGCGGCCCCCTCGCCCACGGCTGCCGCGACTCGCTTGGTCGAGCCCGCGCGCACGTCACCGATCGCGAATACACCCGGCCGGCTGGTTTCGAGCGGCAGAACGGCACGCCCCTGGCTGCCGCCGCATTTCGCGCCCGTCAACACGAACCCCTTGTCGTCGAGGGCAACACAGCCGTCGAGCCAATCGGCATTCGGGTCGGCGCCGATGAACAGGAACAGATGCCGCAAGGAACAGGCATGCGTCTCGCCGGTTCTGCGGTCGCGGAACACCGCGCCGGTCAGGCCCGTCGTCTCGTCGCCTTCGAGCGCCACGACCTCCGTCATCGTGTGCAGCTCGACATTGGGCAACGCGTCGATGCGGTCGATTAGGTAGCGCGACATCGTAGCTTCCAATCCTTCGCGCCGAACGACGAGGTGCAGGCGTTTGACCTTCGGCGCGAGGAACACCACGGCCTGCCCAGCCGAGTTACCGCCGCCGACCAGCGCTATCTCCTCGCCTTCGCAAAGCTTCGCCTCGACCGGCGAGGCCCAATAGGAGACGCCCGCTCCCTCGAACATCGGCAGGCTGGCGATCGGTGGGCGCCGGTACGCGGCGCCGGAGGCAACCACCACCGTCCTGGCGCGCACCGCGCCGCCATCGGTGAGCTGGAGCTTGAACGGGTCGCTGTCGCGGCCATTGCCGTCGCCGCAATCGAGATGGGAGACTTGCAGCGGGATGGCGATTTCCACGCCGAATTTCAGCGCCTGATTGAAAGCCCGACCGGCGAGTGCCATGCCCGAGATACCGGTAGGGAAGCCCAGATAATTCTCGATGCGCGACGAGGCGCCGGCCTGTCCGCCAAAGGCGCGGGAGTCGAGCGCGATCACCGAGAGACCTTCCGACCCGGCGTAGACGGCGGCCGCGAGACCCGCGGGTCCCGCGCCGACAATCGCCACGTCATAGACGCGGTCGGGATCGAGATCGGGCGTGATGCCGAGGCACGCGCCGGCTTCGGCGTTGGTCGGCCGCTTCAGCACTGTCCCGTTGGGACAGAGCATCAGCGGCAGATCTTCCGGCAGCATGCCGAGACGCTCCACCATCGCGCGGCCTTCCGCGTCGTTGGCGGCGTCGAGCACGGTATGCGGATAGCCGTTGCGGCGTAGAAAGTCCTGAAGGCGCGTCAGATCCGCCGTGCCGGGAAGGCCCACCAGCACCGATCCCGCGCCCCCCTCCTCGATCAGCCCAACGCGGCGCAGGATGAAGGCGCGCATCACGATCTCGCCGACTTCCGCCGAGCCGACCATCAGCGCGCGGACATGTGCGGCATCGAATGGCAACGCCGTGCAGCCGTCGGCTCCGGCCCTGCCGCAAGCGAGCGTATCTCGCCCGGCGAGCTGACTCACTTCGCCGGAGATTTGCCCGACCTCGTGCGTGGTGATCGGCGTCTCGCGCTTGAGGCCGTCGCGCCGCACCACGTCGATCGAACCCTTGAGTACGAGCCAGGCGGGAGCATTCCGCTCGCCCACGTCGAACACCACCTCGCCCGGCTTGAAATCACGTGCGGGTCCACTGGCGAAACGCTTGGCGGTTTCGATCTGCGCGGCGTCGAGCACGGGAAAGATCTGCTCGCGCCGCCTTTCGATGATGCTCATGCGGGGCCTCCTAGCACGTTTCTGCCGTCTAGGCTGGCACAGGATGTCGCCCCCGACAGTCTACGTCCAGGGCACACGCAGAATGAAGAGTTAGCCGACGATCTCACTTTTTTTGAAGCAAAGCGCGATCTCGCGCTTGGCGGTGTCGGGGCCGTCGGAGCCATGCACCGAGTTCCGCTGCAAATTGACGCCGAAATCCTTGCGGATCGAGCCGGGCGTCGCGTCGACGGGATTGGTCGCGCCCATCACCTCGCGGTTCTTGGCAATGGCATCCTCGCCCTCGAGCACTTGCAGCACGATCGGGCCCGAGGTCATGAAGGCGATAAGGTCCTTGAAAAAGGGCTGGTCCTTGTGGATGTCGTAGAACTTCCTGGCATCTTTCTTCTTCCACCACACGCGCTTCTGCGCGATCACGCGAAGGCCCGCGCCTTCGAGCCGCGCGTTGATCAGCCCGGTGATATTTCGCTCCGTCGCGTCGGGCTTGATGATCGAAAGCGTGCGTTCACTGGCCATAACAATTCGTCCCTCTAATTCAGTTGAATCTGCGGATTATAACGACCGCGCATGACAGTCACAAGGCGAATGGCGTGAAGGTTGTATTAATGTCAACCGACGCAAAAAGCGCCTCCGGACGGCCCCGGCCATGACTTGGGTCAACGATGTGACACCCGCGCTTTACGCCTTTTGCTGCCAGCGCCCGTCGGCATCCTGCTGCCAATAGCTTACCGCGTCGCCTCGCGCCTTCGCCGCCTGCCACTCCGAGCGCGCGTTGGCAACCGCTTCCGCATCGCGCCCGTCGAACACATAGGCGACGCGGGAATAGGGCGAGGCATCGGCAAGCGTCGCGCCATCGACCAGGAAGCGGACCTGCGCCGCGTTGGGATTGTCATCGCCCGCGGTGAGATAGATCGGATGCGCCGACGCGTGCCCATCGCGCGCGGTGCCATGCGGCAGGAAGCTTTCCTCGTCATAGGTCCAGAGCAGCGTGTTGAGCGCCTCCACTCGCTCTTCGCTCGCGGCTTGCACCACGGCGCGCCAGCCGCGCTTGAGCGAACGGTGGAGCAAGGTGGGCAGCGTCTGCTCGAGCGAGCGGCTCTCGAGATGATAGAAATAGACTTCGGTGACGCTTCCCTCGCTCATTTCGCCGCGCCCCGCGCGTAAGGATTGTCGCCCTTGCGCAGATTGAGCCGGATCGGCACGCCGGGCATGTCGAAGCTCTCGCGCAATGCGTTCACCAGATAGCGCGAATAGGAGTCCGGGAGCGCCTTGGGCCGCGAGCAGAACAGCACGAAAGTCGGCGGCCGCGCATTCGCCTGCGTCATATAGCGGAGCTTGATGCGCCGTCCCGACACCGCCGGAGGCGGATGTGCGTCGACCGCTTCTTGCAGCCATCGATTGAGCGCATGCGTCGGCAGCCTGCGGTTCCACAAAGCGTCGGCCGCGAGCACGGTCCGCATCAACCGGTCGAGCCCCTGCCCGGTCATCGCCGACACCGGCACCAACGCCACGCCTTTGATTTGCGGCAACAGACGGGTGCATTTCTCGCGCAGCTCGGCGAGGCGCTTGTCGCGCTCGCGCACCAGGTCCCATTTGTTGACGGCGATGACGAGCGCGCGTCCCTCCTGTTCGACCAGATCGGCGATCTGCAAATCCTGCTTCTCGAACGGTTGCTCTGCGTCGAGCGTCA
Source organism: Methyloceanibacter sp. (assembly GCA_049579665.1). GTDB lineage: Bacteria > Pseudomonadota > Alphaproteobacteria > Rhizobiales > Methyloligellaceae > Methyloceanibacter. The sequence continues at coordinate 4,010 of JBAUOI010000409.1, read as the reverse complement.
GCACCACGACCTCGGCAAAGCGGATCGCCTTCAACGCGTCGCCGACCGAAAGCTCCTCGGCGCGTCCCTCGACGCGCATTTTGCGCCTTAGCCCGGCGGTATCGAACAACAGCAGCGACCGGTCCTGCCATTCGAGCTCTGAGGCGATCGCATCGCGCGTGATCCCGGCCTCGGGTCCGGTGATCATACGCTCCTCGCCGAGGATCGCGTTGACGAGGGTCGATTTGCCGACATTCGGCCGGCCGACGATGGCGATGCGCAACGGATGCGGCGTTTCGGCCTCGATCGCGTCGCCGTCCACAACGTCCGCCGTGCCGTCACGCGCGCGACAGGCCTGCTCGATGATCTCGGTGACCTCGCCGATCCCGGTGCCATGCTCGGCGGAGATCGGCTGCGGCTCGCCGAGACCGAGCGAATAAGCTTCGTAGACGCCGGGCTCGGCCGCGCGGCCCTCGCATTTATTGGCGGCGAGGATCACTTGCTTGCCGGAGCCGCGCACCAGCTCGGCGAAGATCTCATCCGCCGCCGTCACGCCGGCCCGCGCATCGATCAGGAACAGCACGAGATCGGCCTGAGCGATTGCCGCTTCCGTCTGCTGGCGCATGCGCGGCGTAAGCCCTATGTCGCCGGGCTCGAGCCCCGCGGTATCGATGAAGCTGACGGCGCAAGGACCAAGCTCGGTCTCGGCCTGGCGCCGGTCGCGCGTCAGCCCGGGCTGGTCGTCGACGAGCGCAAGCTTCCTGCCGATCAGCCGGTTGAACAGGGTGGACTTGCCGACATTCGGCCGTCCGACGATGGCGACGGTGAAGGACATTGCCTTTTGTGCAGTGGAACTCGCCCGGGGTCTCGCGAATGCTCCCTCCCCTCTAGCGGGGGCCTCAGTTGAGAGCAATCAGTTCGGCGTCATCGGCCAAAATATACATGCGCCCTCCGGCCACTACCGGCGACACGAACACCCGCGTATCGAGATCGACCTGGGAGGAGATCTGCCCCGTCCTCGCGTCTGCCCCGACCAGCAGCCCATCGCCCGACACGAGCCAGAGCCTGCCGCCCGCAAGCACCGGGCCGTTCCACCGGCCGCTCGCCGGCAGGTCCGAGGCCCAGCGCACCTTGCCGTCGGCGCGGCCGAGCGCGACCAGCTTGCCGTTGAGATCGACGACATAAACCGTGTCGCCGGCGATCCATGGCATTTGCGTGCTGCCGACATTGCGCGTCCAAATCCGCTCGCCGGTGGATTCCGAAGCGGCGATCATCTTGCCGCCATGGCTGACCGCGTACACCACGCCGTGGTCGATCACCGGTCGCGCCGGATCGCCGAGAATGCCGGCAGCCGTCGTGTCGGTAGAGCGCGACAAGGAATCGCTCCACGCCGCCTTGCCGCTGCCGACCTCATAGGCGGCGACGTCCCCTGCCGGAAACGGGGCGACGACGATGCTGCCGCTGACCGCTGGGCTCACATTGCTGAGCAGCGAGGCTGCCTGCGGTAGCCCACGCGCCGTCCACAATTGCTGTCCGTCGGCATCACTCAACGCATAGAGAATATTGTCGGTCGAAACGAAATAGATCTTGCCGCCGGCGGCGGTCGGCGAACTGCGGATTGGTTTGCCGACCCGCTTCGTCCACACCACCGATCCGCTGCTCGGGTCGAGGTTCACCACCGTGCCGTAGCCCGTCGCGGCATAAAGATGGCCGCCGTCCATGGCGAGTCCGCCGCCGAAGCCTTCCTTCGACTTTTCATTCTCGGGCGTCACGCTCGCGGCCCAAACCTTCGCGCCGCTGGCCGCGGAGAAGGCCGTCACCCTCCCGCCAGCGTCGAGCGTATACACCTTGCCGTCGGCGACCAGCGGCACCGCGCTCAAGCGTCCGCTCGACGACGAGCCGGTTCCGGCATCGGCCGACCACACCTTACGCGGCTGGTCGCCGAGAGCGAGATGGCCGAGACTATTCGACGGAGTCCCGCCCGGCTGCGACCACGATGCGTTGGCCTGGGGCGAAGGGAGCTGGACCGGCCTGCCGGCATCAGCCGGATCGACCGCGATCATGTTTGGGTCGGTGATAACGGCGATGCGCTCGCCCGGCAGCTTGGCCTCATCCTTGCGGAATGGATTCTCGAGCGTACGCTTGATCGAGTCCAATCCATCGCTGCCGCCGCAGCCGGCAAGGCTGACGGCCAAGGCTGCCAGGAGCCCCGCGCCGATCAGGCTGATGCCGTTTCCCCGTGTCATGCCCGAGCGCAACTTCGAGCCACCCTTAAGGTTCACGCGCTATTTCGACGTGGTGCTCAGCGCCTGCGGCTGTCCCACGATCAGCGCGAGCATCATGTCGGCGCGCTCCCGCAAATTCGGCGGGGTCCCTTGATCGCCGACCAGCGCGCTGAACTGCCGCTCGGCCTCGTTCATATTGTTCAGCCGATAGGCCGTAAGCCCGAGCAGCTCGCGCGCGGAAAACTGCCAAGCGCTTCCGGAATCGATGAGAGGTTTGAGCCGACGCTCCATCTCGGCATAATCCGCCTTGTCGAGCCGGAGCGCGGCGGCTTGCAGCGCGGCATGGCCTTGCAAGATCGGATCGACGCTCGGGTCGACGGCCAGCGCATCGTAGTCGCCGACCGCCTTGTCGGTTTCGCCGGCCTTGGCTTCGGCGGCGGCGAGCTGGAACCGGGCAAGCACGCGGTAGCCCTCGGGCCCAGACTGCGCCAAGCCCGTGAGAATCTCGCGCGCCTTCGCGGCGTCAGTGCTTTCTTCCAAGGCCTGGGAAAATTGCGAGCCGGCGTCTTGCGCCCGCTTCTCTTGCCAATAGTTCCAGCCCTTGTAGCCCGCCACTCCGGCGACCACCAGCACGGCGACGCCAAGCGCATAGACGCCGTATCTGTCCCATAGCTGTTTGTATTGATCGTGGCGGACGGCCTCGTCCACCTCGCGCAGAAACGTGTCACGGTCGGTCATCTTCAGCGGACTCTTATGACTTTGCGTTTATGACGATCCGGCATTCGGCCCGAAGACCTCACGCCGTTCCTCCCTGCCCGCCGTATAGTGAAGGCGTCCTGCGCGCGCAAGGTAAAGAGACCTGACTTCGGCTAACTGCCTGTCATTTTGGTCTTTTTCGTGACTTCCGCACCCTCCTCGAACATCGGATAGGTATAGTCCGACGACGGGAACGTCCGGGCCCGCACCTCATTGGCGAATGCCTTGACCGCGCCCTCGATGCCGGCGCCGATCTGCGCATATTCCTTGACGAATTTGGGCACGCGCGGCGAGAGCCCGAGCATGTCCTCGAGCACGAGGATCTGCCCATCGCATTCGGCCGACGCACCGATACCGATGGTCGGAATGTCGATCTGCTTGGTGATGCGCGCGGCGAGCAGCTCGGCCAGCGCTTCGAGCACGACGGCGAACGCGCCGGACTCGGCGACCGCCTTGGCGTCGGCCTCGAATGCCGCCCATTCGGAGCGCAAGCGCCCACGGGGTGAGAAGCTGCCGATCGTGTTGATGGACTGGGGCGTCATGCCGATATGGCTCATTACCGGGATGCCGCGCTCCGAGAGATAGCGGATGGTCTCCGCCATATGCACGCCGCCTTCGAGCTTGATGGCGCCGCAGCCCGTCTCCTTCAGCACGCGCGCGGCGTTGCGGAAGGCGATCGCCGGGCTCTCCTCATAGGTCCCGAACGGCATGTCGACGACGACGAGCGCGCGCTTGGCGCCTCTCACGACGGCCTTGCCGTGAACGATCATCAGTTCGAGCGGGACCGGCACCGTCGTCTCGTAGCCGTGCATCACCATGCCCAGGGAATCGCCCACGAGCAGCATATCGACATGTGGATCGATGATGCGCGCGGTATGCGCGTGATAGGCGGTGAGCGCCACGATCGGCGCGCCGCCTTTGCGGTTGCGGATGTCCGGCGCCGTGACCCGCTTAAGGGCAAATTCCTTCGACACTTCGCGAGCTCCTCATCAAGGGCTAGACCTCAGTCTAACCCTTGGTCTTATGGCAGAAATATAAGCCTCTTTGCAG
>JBAUOI010000408.1:0-1747 GCA_049579665.1 Methyloceanibacter sp. | reverse complement strand
CGCCTGCACGATGCGCGCACGCCGATCCTCGTCTTCACCATGCACTCCGATCCCGTCATCGTCAGCCGCGCGCTCGAGGTCGGCGCCACCGGCTACGTGTTGAAGGACACCTCATCCGACGAGGTGGTGAAGGCGTTTCAGAGAGTGCGCGAGAACCGGCCCTATCTCAGCCACGATCTTGCGTCCGAGGTGGCCTTCATGGAGGCGAGGGGCACCACCAATCCCCTGCGGCGCATGACGGTGCGCGAGTTGCAAACCCTGGCGCTGGTGGCCGAAGGCAAGCCCTATGGCGTCATCGCCGAGCATCTGCATGTGAGCTACAAGACGGTGGCCAACACCTGCACGCAGCTCAAGGCCAAGCTCGGCGTGCGCACGTTGCCCGAGCTGATGCGCATCGCCATTCAGCATCTTCCCTCGGCCACTGCGAAGACCCCGCGCGGCGAGTGGTCCTAACCGCTTAAGCGGCGCGCGGACGCTCGCGCGTGTATTGATTCGCATTTTTACTGTATGCATTCGGCAGATATTCAGACGCCGAATAAACCATCCGGTGCGCTGCACACAGATCCCTAAACTTTTCGCTTGACACGCGAAGCTTCGAGGACGCGGGCACTTGATGCAGTGCAGCGAAGAGTATGGGCGTTCGGCACATTTGGTTGCCATGAGCACTTTTCGCTTGCAAACCCATTACATTTGGCAATTATGAGCGGGCAGCTTGGCAATGCGTGAGACGCCCGTTTTTGTCGAAAATTCGATAACGCCGCTTCTCACTCTGAGCTAGGTTGTGATTCCTCGTGAGGTGTCACCGCGTGATGTGTTCATCGGAGGACCCGCCGCCAGCAGCGGGCGCGAGGCATTTTGATTTGCTTCGACGCTTTCGGGACACCTCCCATATCCAACGTGACAGCTTGAAAACTTGCAGGGGCCCAGTGCTCTCTTGTGGCATTTCGCTCAAGAGAGAACCGCGCCTCGGCATACAGAATAGCTCAGCTTTCGTTCGGTGAACTGAGTAGCTAGGGAGAGGAGAAAGATATGAAAATGAAGTTTGGTGTTCTGGCCGGAGCCATCGTCGCGGTGATGATGGGCGTATCCGGTCAGGCAATGGCTGGCTCCGATGAGGAGCAGCTTGCGCGTATGGCGGATCCCGACCAGTGGCCAGCCCCAGGTCGCGATTTCGCTCTGACGCGTCACAGCACTTTGGCCGATACCAACACCAAGAACATCGGCAAGCTGCAGATGATCTGGTTGCAGGGCACCAATGCCCTGCGCGGCCATGAGGGTCAGCCCCTCGTGATCAAGGACGTTGGTGGCAAGACCGTTCTGTTCATGGTCTCTGGCTGCCCGGCCATGTCAAACTGCAACGTGGTGCAGGCTCTCGATCTGACTGACCCTGACAACCCCAAGGCGATCTGGAAGTACGTGAAGACGACTGATCGTGACGAGTCCGCTGTTCCGCGCGCTTGCTGCGACACCGTCAACCGCGGTGGTTCCTATGCCGACGGCAAGTTCGTGTATGGCACCCTCGACGGCTTCGTGATCGCCCTCGACGGCCAGACCGGCAAGGAAGTCTGGGTTGTTAAATATGCCTACCCTGAGAAGGGCGAGACCATCACGCCCGCTCCATTGATCGCCAGCGACAAGGTGATCATCGGCTTCGGTGGAGACGAGTTCGCCGCTCGAGGTCGTGTCTCTGCCTTCAATCTGAAGGACGGCTCCGTGGCCTGGACTTGCCACAGCACGGGTTCCGATA
>JBAUOI010000407.1:0-2842 GCA_049579665.1 Methyloceanibacter sp. | reverse complement strand
CGGGCACTCTGTAGCCGGGATGGAGGCTGCCCGCGAGAGCGCGGGGTAAAGGGGGCCTCGATGCGCAAAGCTTTATCCATGCTTGGCTTGGCCGGCCTGCTGGCGGCCTGCCTCTTCGCGCTGCCCGTGGGCGAGGCGAAGGCGATCGTGTGGAAGGACTGCCAGCGGATCGCCATGTGCACCGGCTGCCGGCCCGTCTACAAATGCCGCTCCTGCTCCTATCAGCGAACTTGCGCCGGCGGCGTTTGCGGTTGGGGCGATGTCTGCGTGTGGGGGCCTTACCTCAGAGTGCTGCCGCGCGGCGCGCGCATCATCCAGGTGCGGTAGTCCTTCTCTGACGATCCACCATCTCGGCTGTCATTCCCGCGAAAGCGGGAATCCAGTAACCACCGTCTTGAGTTACTCCGCCATCGCCGGGGTTACTGGATTGCCCGGTCAAGCCGGGCAATGACAAGGAGTAAGCTAAGACGAAAGCCAAACCTACTCCGCGGCGCGGTTCTTCCAGCGCGAGGCGGCGCTGTCGTCCTTCGCATCGGCCTCGACCCAGCGCGACCCACTCGGGCCGGACTCGTGTTTCCACAACGGCGCGGAGGTCTTGAGATAATCCATCAGAAACTTGGCGGCATCGAACGCCGCGTCGCGATGCTGCGACGCCGTGATCACCAGCACGATATTGTCGCCGGGCGAGAGCGTGCCGACGCGATGCACAATCAGGCTCGCCTGCAAGTTCCAGCGCGCGTTCGCTTCCGCCTCGATGCGCGCAAGCTCGGACTCGGTCATGCCGGGATAATGCTCGAGCGTCATCGCGGCGACCGCGCCTTGCTGATCGCGTACCGTGCCGATGAAGCTGACGATGGCGCCGATATCGCTGCGGCCGGCCTTGAGCGCGGCGATCTCGGCGGCGATGTCGAAGTCCTCTTGCTGGACTCGGATCTTGTTCTAGCCTCCGGTGACCGGCGGTAAGAAGGCGACCTCGCGCGCGCCCTCAATCTTGGCGTCGTGGCGCACATGGCTCTGGTCGATCGCCGCGCGGATCACTTCCGATCGCGCGAAGGCGTTCTCGAATTCAGGCCCGCGCGCTTTCAGCCAGTCGATCAGTTCGGCGATTGTGACCACGCCGGCAGGCGGGTCGATCTCTTCGGCGGCGATGCCGGCCTTCTCCTTGACCCAGGCGAAATACAGGACACGCATCGCTCTCACTCGTCCTTCATCGCGTGGCGGAACGCGGCCATCAGATAGTCGTAGCCGGTGTAGAGCGTGAAGATCGCCGCGATCCACAGCAGCGAAAGCCCGAACAATGTGGTGTAAGGCCAGACCTTGTCGCCGGCGCTGCCCGCGAGCAGAAAGCCGATCGCCACCATCTGCACCACGGTCTTCCATTTGGCGAGGCGCGTGACCGGCACCGACACGGCGAGCGTGCCGAGGAACTCGCGCAAGCCCGAGACCAGGATCTCGCGGCAGAGTATGATCACCCCGGCCCACAGTGACCAGCCGGCGATGGTGCCGTCGGCGGCGAGCATCAGCAGCGCCGCGGCCACGATCAGCTTGTCGGCGATCGGGTCGAGCATGCGGCCGACGCTGCTTTGCTGCTGCCAGGCGCGGGCGAGATAGCCATCGAGGAAATCGCTGACGCCCGCGGCGATGAAGATCCACATCGCCGTCCAGCGGCCCCAGTCGCCGGTGACGAAGAAGCAGGCGACCAGCGCGGGGATGGCGAGGATGCGGCCATAGGTGAGGATGTTCGGCAGGCTGCCGAAGCGGGGGCGCGCGCGCGGCGCTTCCGCCAAGCCGTCCCGAGCAATGTCCGACCTCTGGTTCACCGTACGCTACCCATGGAAATGATCATAGATGGTCTTGGCCATCTGCGCGCTGATGCCGCCGACCGCCTGGAGATCGGCGATGCCGGCGCGGCTCACCGCCTTGGCCGAGCCGAAATGCTGCAACAACGCCCGCTTGCGCGAAGGGCCGATGCCTGGCACCTCGTCGAGCGGCGAGGCGGTGATCGCCTTCTTGCGCTTAGCCCGATGCGCGCCGATGGCGAAGCGATGCGCCTCATCGCGGAGCTTCTGGATGCAATACAGCACCGGGTCGCGTGGTTCCAATAATAGCGGCTCGCGGCCGCGCAAATGAATGCGCTCCCGGCCAGCGTTGCGGTCGGGCCCCTTGGCCACCGCCACGACCTTGATCTCATCGGCCAGGCCCAACTCATCCAGCACCGCATAGGCCGCGGCGAGCTGGCCGGGACCGCCGTCGATCAGCACCAGGTCGGGCGCCGCCCAGCCGTTCAACTCGCCCTTGTCCTTGGCGAGCTTGGAGAACCGTCGCGTCAGCATCTCGCGCATCATGGCGTAGTCGTCGCCCGGGGCCATGTCCTCGCTCTTCATGTTGAACTTGCGGTATTGCCCTTTGATGAAGCCTTCGGGCCCGGCGACGATCATGGCGCCGACCGGATTGGTGCCGGAGATGTGGCTATTGTCGTAGACCTCGATCCGCTCCGGCGCCTCGTCGAGATCGAGCAGCTCGGCGAGCCGCGTGAGGATCGCGGCCTGCGAGGTCGAGTCGGCGAGACGGCGCGCCAGCGCCTCGCGCGCATTGATCAGCGCATGCTCGATCAGGTCGCGCTTCTCACCGCGTACCGGCGGCGTCACCGCGATCTTGTGTCCGGCGCGCAGCGACAATGCCTCTGCGAGCAGTCGGCGCGTGGCAATCTCGTGCGACAGCAGGATGAGCTTTGGCGGCGGCTTGTCGTCGTAGAACTGCGCAATGAACGACTCCAGCACCTCCTCCACCGAGAGGCTCTTGTCGGCGCGCGGGAAATAGGCGCGGTTGCCCCAATTGTTGC
>JBAUOI010000406.1:0-3412 GCA_049579665.1 Methyloceanibacter sp. | reverse complement strand
ATCCTGAAGGTGAGACCATCTACGATCGGGCGCAGGCGCGGGCGGCGGCACAAGCCGCGGCTCAAGCTTCGGCCGCTTCCGAGGCTGCGCCGGGCCAGTGAGTTTTTGCGAAGAGCGGAGCACGATGAACGAGCAGCTGACGCCGAGGGACAAGCGCCTCACGCTCTTTCCGGAGCTCGTCCCCTACCGCACTGGACGACTCAAGGTGTCAGACCTGCACGAGCTGTATTTCGAGGAATGCGGCTCACCCGCCGGCAAGCCCGTGGTGCTGCTGCATGGCGGCCCCGGCGGCGGCATCAATCCCCTCATGCGCCGCTATCATGACCCGCGCAGCTACCGCATCGTGCTGTTCGATCAGAGAGGCTGCGGGCGCTCCACCCCGCATGCCTCGCTCGAGGAGAACACCACCTGGCATCTCGTCGACGACATCGAACGCTTGCGCGAGCATCTCGGCATCGAACGTTGGCAGGTGTTCGGCGGCTCATGGGGCTCAACGCTGGCGCTGGCTTACGCCGAGACCTACCCGGAGCGCGTCACCGAGCTTGTGCTGAGAGGCATCTTCACGCTGCGCCGTTCCGAGCTCGAATGGTTCTATCAAGCCGGCTGTAGCTGGATCTTCCCGGACGCCTTCGAGGACTATTTGCGCGTGATCCCCGAGGCCGAACGGGGCGATCTGATCGAAGCCTATCATTGCCGCCTCACCGATCCCGATTCCGCGGTGCAGCTCGAGGCCGCGCGGGCGTGGAGCGCCTGGGAAGGCAAGACGCTGTCGCTGCTTCCCGACGCCGAGAGGGTGCGCCGCTTCTCCGAGGATCACTACGCGCTGGCCTTCGCGCGCATCGAATGCCACTATTTCGTCAATGGCGGCTTCTTCCACACCGACGATCAGCTGATCGCCGACGCGCATCGGCTGAAGGACATTCCCGGCGTGATCGTGCATGGCCGCTACGACGTGGTGACGCCGGCCAAGATCGCCCACGATCTCGCCCGTGCCTGGCCTGAGGCGAGCTTGCGCATCGTCGCCGATTCGGGTCACGCCATGACGGAGCCCGGCATCGTGCATGAATTGATCGCCGCGACCAACGCCTTCTCCTTCCGCTAAGGCTCAGGCTTCGGCCGCATGGCCGATGAATGAGAGCGCAATGCTTCGCCGGTGCGGGCGTGCGCGATGCTCGATGAGATAGACGCCCTGCCAAGTGCCGAGCGTCATCCTGCCGCCCTTGACCAGAATGCCGAGGCTCACCGAGGTGAGCATCGCCTTGATGTGGCTCGGCATGTCGTCGGGACCCTCTTCCTGGTGGGCGTAGGCGCGGTCCTCCGGCGCGAGCAGATCGAGCGCATGGGCAAGATCGCGCCGCACATTCGGATCGGCATTCTCCTGGATGGTCAGCGACGCCGAGGTGTGGCTGACGAACACGGTCAACAGGCCATCTTCGGCCGCGACGCTTTCGAGCCAGCGCGCAAGCTCGCCGGTGATCTCGACGAAGCCTCCGCCCTTCGTCGCCACCTCGAGCGTATGGCTCGCTTGCACCATCTCGGCCATGGCTGAAACCCTCCCCGCCCGATCGTCGGGGGCCATGCTCACCCCCGCCGCGCCCGCTGACAAGGGCCGTGCGCGGGCCCGCCACGTCCCACAATAGGGCGGCGTTTAACGCAAAATTTACTCGCTCTTGCCACCGTGGTTTCGACCGCTTCTTCGCGTGCTTCTTGGACCGGTTCTCTCGACCCTCCTGACGCGAACATGCCGGCGGCTCATGCGCCAAAGGGAACGCGATGGTTTCGGAAGCAAGTTGGCATAGCGGCGCCGGCATATATGGCAACGCGCCCTCCGGCGGGGGCCCCATGGATCAGCAATCGGTCGAAAGCCTGCTGCGCCGCCTCGTACAGCGGGTGGAGGAGAGCGAACGCCGCTATAGCGAGGCGCTCGACGAACTGCATGCGCGGCTCGACCAGCTGGCGCGAAAGACCGACGCCGCGCGCACTTCCGTCGTCCCTGACGATTCCGCGACCTTCGACCGGCTGCATGACGAGGTGAGCAGCCTCGCCCGGCGGCTCGAAATCGAGGCCTCGAACCCGCTGGATGATTTCGAGCGCCTCGGCCGGGCGCTGTCCGGCGATCTGAATTACGCCGCGAGCCTGGGCGCTATGGCACCAAGAACGCCTGGCCGGTTCGGCACCTCGGCCTTCCCTTCGTTGCCGACCGAGCCGCCGTCCTCCGGCGGCCTGCCCTCCCACTTCCCCTTGCCGGAGGTGGATTATTCCGCCCCGGCGCCCACGCCGCCGCCGCAGGTGAGCGACAGCGAACTCGAATCGCGCCTCGCCGAGATGGCGCATCGCCTCGAGGAGTCGGTCGGCACACCGATGCCGCCGGCACTCGATGCCTTGAGCGCGCGGCTCGACGAGATCGGCAACAATCTCGCCAAGGCGCTCGAAGCGCCGAAGACGCTCTCGCTTGAGCCGGTCGAGCGTCAGATTGCCGAGATGGCCCAGCAGCTTAGCCGGGCCGAGACGCAACTCGCCAAGATCGGCGAAATCGAGAGCGCGCTGCTGCAATTGATCGAGCGGGTGGATGCATCGCCGAGCCCCGACGAGGTAGCCAGCAAGGCCGCCGAGGAGGCCGCCCGCCGCGTCGCCGACGAGGTCAAGCTGAGCGGCAACACCGCCGAGCGGCTCGATGCCATGCATCGCGACCTGATGGCGATGAACGACAGGACGAAATCGAGCGACGACAAGCTCGCCGGCACCATCGAGGCGGTGCACGCCTCCTTGAAGGAGCTTGCCCAGCAAGTCGAACGCGCCGCGTCTATGCCGCCTCCACCTGAACCCGCGTCGGCTTTGCCAGCGACGCCGCCGGCGCCTGCTGCCAAGCCTCGCGTTCCGTTTGCCGAGCGCATGCGCGACCTGACGCCGCTGCCCGGCATGCCGGGCGAGCAGCCTCCTGCCGGGATGGATATGGAGACCGGCGAAGCGCCCAAGGCCGAGACGAACGGTGGCAAGGACGACTTGGCCAAGGCTGAGCCCGAGTCCGAGATTGCGCCTCGCTTCGGCCGCGCCAGGCGCGGCCCGATGGGCGAGCAGGCCTTCGATCTCGATGCGCCGACCCCTCGCCCCACGCCGCGCAAGGCACGGCTCGACACCGATTACGATATTCCCGACGATCTCGTGGCGGCGGCACGCCGCGCGGCTCAGGCTGCTGCGGCCAAGGCCGAAGAGCGGGGAAGCGGTTCGCGCATCAGGCGATTGCCGGGCGACGGCGAGACGCCGATGGCCTCCGAGATCCCGACGCGCCGCAAGCGGTCGTTCCTCATCATTTGCGCTGCCGTGCTGCTCGCCATCAGCGCGGCGCTGCTCTATAGCCGCCTGCGGTCCAAGCCCGTGGACGAGCCCAAGATCACGCCGCCCGCGATCGAGC
>JBAUOI010000405.1:0-2757 GCA_049579665.1 Methyloceanibacter sp. | reverse complement strand
CGTGAGCATATTGTGACAGGGAAATCGGGGGACGCTGCGCCACAACGGGGATTCGAGGCGGCGCTTCATCCTGATAAGCGAGTTTCGATCGCAGGGGACAGCGACAAAATCAGGAGACTGAAAAATGGCTCGGCGCAAGGAAGTGGGAATCATCAAATCGTGCGTTCTGGGTGCAGCTCTCGCTGCCGGGTTGGCGACCGCCGCCCAGGCTGGTGATAACAAGCTCGCGCTCTCGGCGACGACCGCATTTACGACCGATTACATGTTCCGCGGAACTTCGCTGAGCAGCAACGGTCCCGCAGTGCAGCCGGAATTCGATCTCACTTACGGCATATTCTATGCCGGCATGTGGGGCTCAAATATCAACCCTGGCGGCGATGGCATCGAGATCGACTACTACGCAGGGATCACCCCCAAATGGAATTGGAACGGCTCGGCGGTCACCTTCAACATCGGTGGCCTCGCCTACACCTATCCGGGCACCAATGATCTCGACTATTTCGAACTGAAGACCGGAGCGACTTGGGCGGGCGGACCCTGGAGCATCGGCGTCACCAACTATTGGTCTCCGGACAATTTTCAGACGGGCACCCAGTCCAACGCAATCGAAGGAGGGGTGGGATACACATTCGGCCACAAGCTCTTTAACTTCTTCGCGCCCACCATCAGCGGCCTGGTCGGGTTTCAAGGGTTCGAACACACGGACATTCTCCCCGAGTACACCTATTGGAATGGTGGCCTGACGCTCGGCTTCATGGAGCACTGGTCTGTTGACGTCCGCTACTGGGACACGAACTTAAGCGAGGACGACTGCTTCACCACCACTAGCGTGAGAAGTGCCTGCGATGGGCGCGTGGTGGGTACCCTCAAGGCGGTGTTCTAGCCTTTCAGAACTTCCCCAAATACACTTCCTGCCTCAAGGCGCGCCCTCGCGGCGCGCCCTTTCTTTTTGGCGGGTCGGGTGGCATAGCCACGCCATGGCCGAGGAGCTTGTGCCAACGACGCGTGCCGCGCCGGACGAAATCGCGATCGCCAAGGCGCACGCGGTCTACACGCCCGCGATGCTGCCGATCTACGACCTGCTGGTTCATGGACTCTCCAACCACGTTGCATGGCGCTGCCCGACGCGGCGCATCACCGAGCTTTATCGCGCCAATCTCTCAGCCACCCATCTGGAGGCCGGCGTCGGCACCGGATACTTTCTCGATAAGACGGGAGACCCGCGGGCGAACCGGCTCGTCTTGCTCGACATCAATCGACATTGTCTTGAGCGCGCGGCACGCAGGCTCGCTCGCTTCCAGCCGGAGCTTCACCAAGTCAATCTGCTTGAACCGATCAAGCTTGGTCTCGCGCCGTTCGCGTCGGTCGGACTGACTTACGTGCTGCACTGCTTGCCCGGCCGCATGAGCGAGAAGCTCATTGCGATCGACAATCTACGGCCGCTGATGCAGAAGAGCGCGGTGATGTTCGGCGCGACCATCCTCGGCCGCGGGGTCGCGCCCAACCGCGCGGCAAGGGCGCTGCTCGACCTCTATAACGCCAAAGGTGTGTTCAACAATCGCGAGGACGATCTCGACTCGTTGCGCGACGGCTTGAGGCAGCGCTTCGATGAGGTCGAGATCGAGAGCGAAGGCTGTGTCGCCTTATTCCGCGCCGCCTGATCAGCGCTTCGTGTCGGCCTTGCACCGGCACGACACCCCGTCGATGAAGGCGGCGACCGCTGATTCGAACGTCGCCTCGCGATCGAGCGCCCTGAACGCCGGGATCAGCGCCAGCGTCGCGGGACAGGCCAGCGGGTCCAAGGCCCGCAACTCCGCCGCGTCCTCCTCGCCGATCGGACGCAACAGTCCTTCGGCCTCGGCCAGGGCGTAACCGAGGATGAACGCGTAGAACGCAAGGCCAAGTCCCGCGGCCTCCGCGTCCGAAAGCCCGGCAGCCCGCAGCGCGCGGTAGACCACCTCGCTCGAAGCATGATCGGCGGGGCCCGTTGCGTGAAAGCGGAAGTGCAAATGAAACACGCGTGGGTGCCGGTGGGCGAGATCCCGGTAGGAAACGGCGACGTGGCGCAGGTCGGCGCGCCAGTCGGCGCTCGGCACCGGCAGCTCGACCGTCGCCAGCGCCCGGTCGGCGATCCGCCGCAATAGCTCGTCCTTCGAGCCGAAATGATGCAGCACGGTCATGGGGTCGACGCCGATGCTCACGCCGAGCTTGCGCACCGAGAAACCGACCTCGCCGTCGCGCGACAGCATGTCGAAGGCCGCATCAAGGATGGCATTCCGGTCGAGGCCGCGCCGTCCACGCGGGCGGGCAGGGGTTTTGCGGGCTGTTTTCGTTGACAATTCTACACCGTAGCCAATACAGTCTTCGGCGTAGCCATACCCGCCAAGGGCCTTCTGTCAAGGTCGCGGGAATGGAACACTGGGCGTGTCCTTCTATGTTGGTTTCCCGAACGTCGCTTGACTCGAGCGGACCGAGTCCGAAGGCGCTTCTGCTGCTGCTCTGCGCGCGCATCGGCTACACGCCTCCCACGAGCCTCTAGCGTTAACAGGATGGCCCTCGGGGTCAAACGCTGCTGGAGGTTTTTCAAATGACCAATCAATATCAAACCGCGCAATTGAGAGAGCTAGACGCTCTTCACCATCTGCACCCCTTCACCACTCACAGCTCGCTCCGGGCGGCCGGCGCGCGCGTCATCGTGCGCGGCGATGGGGCCTATATCTGGGACAGCGAAGGCAAGCGCATTCTCGACGGCATGGC